>JAFDGZ010000085.1 GCA_019309045.1 Deltaproteobacteria bacterium
GCCCGAGCATATTGTCTTCCACCCCCGCTGGAATCTTTGGCGAGGAGACAAGAGACTACAGCTGCATATCATAGATTTTTGCTAGCCTGGTTTGGCAAGCCTTTTTCAGTAGTTCTTGGCGCAGAGTGCGGATCTCAATCCCTTGCTGACGCCGAGTTTTCTTGTTCTTCAGACCAGCAAACAGGAGATTTACCAGGGAGTCAAAACCCTTGCCAACAATTGCCTGCCTGTGCTAGTAAATTGTGGCTTGCAGCCCACCTTGTCGACGCCATCCGGGATGGTAACGACAAACATCCACATATGCCTTGCCACTTTTGGCAAAGCTATTTGCTGGAGCAAGCTCTGGTTCAAATGTGAATCTGCCAGTTGCGACGCTGGCTTTCTCAAAAACTGTAAAGCTCTGCAACCTGGCCTGCAAAGCTGACGTTCCGAGGAAACCTGGTTATTGCCATATGACTGGATGATGCCACCAAGCGGCGGGCCTGGTGCTGCATTTCGAATAGTGTGGCAAATCACACCTTGCGGCTGTGCCTTGACAGTGAGCGAATTATGAAGAGATTTGACCATATAGCAACTTTGCTACTTCTGGCCATGTTCTTGTTTCCTCTTTCTTCCTATGCGGTCTTGGGGCAGAAAAGCCTGCCAACCTCTCTCATTGCCTCGGGCACCAGCCCCCTGGCGAATGGGGATGTGGCGGAAGCTAGAAAACTAGCTCTCGATGAAGCCTTGCGAGCCGCTGTGGAGCAGTCATTGGCCTGGCTCCTGCCACCTCAACGAATAGTTCACTATTTTCCACTGCTGCAGGAAAACCTCCTGGCTAGGCCAATGAATTATGTACAAGACTATCAGATAATATCTGAAGATCAGCATGCAGGGCTTTACAGGGTTACAGTGCAGACCACCCTGTACACTGAAGCGCTCGAGCGAGATCTGCGCCAGATGGGCCTGTTGTTGGCCGACAGCGACAGGCCCCGGGTGCTCCTTGTCATCGCTGAGCGAGCGGGATCGCAGGATTCCTGGCACTGGTGGTGGAAATATCCACCAGAGGCCGGGGGGAAATTGCTTCTGAGAGAACTATCGCAAGGTCCTCTTTATCAGCAAGCTGTTTTGCCAATGGAGCAAGCAGTGAACCTGGCCAAGGCAGCCGGGGCCCAACTGGTGGTGCTCGGCAAGGCGGAATTGCAGGAAGGGTCCACTGGCAGGCCGCAAGTCGTCAGTGCTGACCTGCAGGCGCTCCGTACTGATGATGGCGCTCTGCTCTCACAGATAACCACCTCAATAGAGGTCAGTGCTGATTCCAGTAACGCTGAGCCGTCTTCAGGCTTGACTATATTAGCGGAAAGGGTGGCCCCAGGTCTCAGCAAGGCCCTGCTGGCGCCATTCGTCGCTCGGACACGGACCTCAGCCGGCCTTACAGTCAAAGTTGTAGGTTTACGCATCTACGGAGATCTCATTACCATAAAACAGCACCTCGAAAAAATGTCCGGGGTCAAGCGCATCAGCAAAGTCCTCCTCAAACCCCGAGAGGGTTCTGTTTCGCTGCAATATGCTGGTACCAGTGAAGAGTTGGCACACATCCTCAGCGACTTGGATTTCGGCGCTTTCTCCACAAGAGTTCTCTCCAGCACTGAGGACACCATCACCCTGGCTATCTCTGACAACAGGTGACCTCGAACTATGACCGTTCCCAATCTTCTCACCCTGGTTCGCATTCTCCTCACCCCACTGCTAGTGATTCTTCTCCTCGAACATCGCCTCATCGAAGCACTGGTGGTTTTTGGCATGGCCGGTCTCACCGATGGCCTAGACGGCCTCATTGCTCGGCTGTATCGCCAGAAGTCAAGACTGGGAGCCTTTTTGGATCCTATGGCAGACAAACTGTTAATCAGCTCCACCTATGTAATACTTGCCTATCAACGGCTGCTGCCTAAATGGCTTTCCGTAATAGTACTCAGCCGAGATGTTCTGATTGTCCTCGGGTTTTTGGTGCTTTTCATGCAAAACCTCAAAATTGAAATCAAACCCTCCCTCTCAAGCAAGTTGACTACCTGCGCTCAAATCGTCACTGTCATTGTAGCCATGGGATCAGCCATTGCCTCACCACATCCTTTGCTCAGAGATATCCTCTTCTATTTCACCGCAGTCTGTACGGTTGTTTCCTGGACTCAATACATGGTAAGAGGCGTGCGCCTCATGCAAGAGGCAGGCAATGACAGCAATCAATCTTAGTCCAGGGGACCGGCATAGAAGTAAATGATCTCTCTTGCCCCCTCGCTGTCGCGTAAAGCAATTCTAGGGGAGATTTTTCTTGACAGCAATAACCACTCCTGTTAGTAAAACAATTACCCTATTTTAGGCACGTAGCTCAGGGGGAGAGCACTACCTTGACGCGGTAGGGGTCTGGGGTTCAAATCCCCACGTGCCTACCACTAAATGAAAGAAGAGATACATTACTGCATTCATGCACCAGGATAAATAGGATTACTGACAGGCAGGCATCGGAGAGTGTAAACTCGGATGCCTTTTCTTTTTCTGCACGGGCGGGAAAGCAATGAGCAACATACGAGTTACCCTCAAAGACAACGGTAGTCAGATGCTGCCGAGGGGCACCACTGTGGCCGAGGCCCTTGAACGGCTTGTCGGAACCCGCAATGCCCGATTCATTGCCGGCAAAATTGATGGCCAGCCTTGCGATCTGAATCATGAACTGGACAGAGATTGTGTTATCGAACCTATCGAGCGTGGCAGCAAAGAAGCGTTGGATATCCTGCGCCACAGCGCCTCTCATGTGATGGCCCAGGCAGTTCAGAGCCTCTATCCCGGCACCAAGATCACCATCGGCCCCGCCATCGAGAACGGCTTTTACTATGACTTCGATTGCCCCCAACCCATCCGCTCGGATGATTTGCCGCGGATCGAAGAGAAGATGGCCGAGATCATCAAACAGGCGCTGCCCATCAAGCGGCGTGAACTCGATCTCGACGAGGCTATCAGATTGTTTCGCGACAGGCAGGAGCCATACAAAGTGGAGCTGCTCGAAGAAATAAATGAACCACGTATATCGATTTACCAACAAGGCGAATGGCTGGACCTTTGCCGCGGCCCTCACCTGCCGAGCACTGCCCATGTCCCTGCCTTCAAGCTCACCGGAGTGGCTGGCGCCTATTGGCGTGGAGACGAACGCAACCCCATGCTCCAGCGGGTCTATGGCACGGCCTTTTTCTCCCAGAAAGAGTTGCGGCAATATCTCCGTCTTCTCGAGGAGGCGCGCAAACGCGATCACCGCAAGCTTGGTCGCGAACTGGATTTATTCAGCATCAGTGACGAGGTCGGCCCAGGACTGATCATTTTTCACCCCAAAGGGGCTCTGCTCAGACATATCCTGGAAACATTCGAAAAAGAAGCCCATTTGCGGCGGGGCTACCAACTGGCCATTGGGCCCCAGCTGCTCAAAACTGAACTGTGGAAACAATCAGGACATTTCGATCACTACAGGGAAAACATGTACTTCACTGAAGTTGAAGGACAGTCCTACGGAATCAAGCCCATGAATTGCCTGGCGCATATGCTCATCTATAAGTCCAGGATACGTTCTTACCGCGATCTGCCTATCCGCTATTTTGAAATGGGTATTGTGCACCGGCACGAGAGATCAGGTGTCCTCCACGGGCTCACCCGCGTCAGGCAGTTCACTCAGGACGATGCCCACATTCTTTGCACGCCGGCACAGTTGAACGATGAAATCAAGGGCATTATGGATTTTGCCCTCGATTTCATGGATCTTTTTGGCTTCGAATATGAGATGGAGATCAGCACCCGGCCAGAAAAATCCATAGGCACAGATGAAGATTGGCAAAGAGCCATTGCCGCCCTGGAAAAAGCTCTTGTGGAAAAAGGAGCTGCCTATGAGGTTTGTCAGGGAGAGGGCGCCTTCTATGGCCCCAAGATCGACGTGAAGCTCAAAGACGCCCTGGGGCGGCGTTGGCAGTGTGCCACAATTCAGTGCGACTTCACTTTACCTGAACGGTTCGACCTTTCCTATGTCGGGCCAGATGGTGACAAGCATCGGCCGGTCATGCTGCACAGGGTGTTACTTGGCAGCATTGAACGGTTCCTGGGCATCCTGATCGAACATTTTGCCGGAGCTTTCCCAACCTGGCTTGCTCCAGTACAAGCGATCATTCTCACTGTGACAGACAGACATTTGCCGTACGCCGATAAGGTTTATCGTCACCTTCTGGATGCTGGCATTCGAGTAGAAAAAGATATCAGGAACGAAAAACTCGGCTATAAGATTCGGGAGGCCCAGCTGCAGAAAATACCTTACATGCTGGTCGTGGGAGATCGCGAAGTAGAGGCTGGCGGCGTTACTCCTAGAAGGAGAGATGGTAAGAACCTGCAACTCATGGACCTGGAACAGTTTGTGAATATAATCATGGAAGATACTGCAGTGACTGACAAGTTCCTGCGCACCGCAAGCTGACTTCAGCAGCTCGGTCGACTGGAGTGTTTGCGGATGCACGCCAACAGAGAAAAAAATTAGCAAAAGAAAGGAGGGAAGCGACATAATAAAGCAAGTGAATGTGAATGACAAAATCAGGGCCTCCCAGGTTCGCTTGATTGGCCCGGATGGGACTCAGCTGGGGATCGTGCCACTGGCTGAGGCACTGGAGAGGGCCGCCCAAGAAAAGCTGGACCTGGTAGAAGTGGCACCCAAGGCAACCCCACCGGTTTGCAAAATAATGGACTATGGCAAGTACAAATATCAGCAGAGCAAGAAGAGCCAGGAAGCCAAGAAAAAACAGGCCACAGTCCAGGTGAAGGAAGTGAAAATCAGACCCAAGACTGAAGAGCACGACTACCAGTTCAAGCTGCGGCACATCAAGCGCTTTCTCGCCGAAAAGAACAAAGCAAAAGTGACCATCATGTTTCGCGGCCGAGAAATTGCCTTCAGTGAACTCGGCCTGAAGATGCTCGAGCGCATAATCGCCGACACCGAAGACGTGGCCGTGGTTGAACAGAAGCCCAAACTGGAGGGTCGAAACATGAATATGCTTCTGGCACCGCGACAGTAAAACAACAAGAAAAATCCTTGACAATTATCAAAGTTGCGCATATGGTTACAGCTTTGTCTGAAGGTATAGAGACGAGTGGAGATCATCTATGCCCAAGCTAAAGACCAATCGTGGTGCAGCCAAACGTTTCAAGATTACCGGCAGGGGTAAGTTTCTGCGCTCCAAGGCGTATAAGAACCATATTCTGACGAAAAAAGGACCAAAGCGTAAACGCAACCTGCGCAAGCGCGGCACCATAGACCCCAGCAACATGCGGGGAATTCGTCAGCTGCTTCCTTATGCGTGAACAAATTGACCAGCCGGAAGAAATTTTGGCGGCCCTGGTTTTTCGAACCAATTCTCTGGCAAATATCTGTACTGACTGCAGGTATCAGCCACTTTACCGTTTAGGGGTGTGCTATGGCACGGGTTAGCTGTGCAGTCGCTTCCAGGAGACGGCGTAAAAAAATACTCAAGCAAGCCAAAGGGTATCGCGGTGGACGCCGCAATCTATTGCGTTCGGCGCGTATTTCTGTAGAGAGGGCCCTGCAGTACTCGTATCGAGATCGGCGAGTCCGTAAGAGGCAGTTTCGTTCTCTTTGGATTACCAGGATAAACGCTGCAGCTCGTCTCAACGGCATGTCGTACAGCAAATTTATGGACGGTTTGCACAAGGCTGGTGTGGAGTTGGACCGCAAGGTGCTTGCTGACCTGGCCGTAAGGGACCCGGGGGCTTTCTCCCAGATGGTTGAACTGGCTCGGCGTAGCATCTGACCAAGTGTATCATAAGGATATCACGCCGGAATGAAAGAGGAAATAAACGCGCTCGTCGAGGAAACATTCGCAGAGCTGAGAAAAGCTGAGGATCTCAAGAGCCTCGAACAACTCAGGATACGAGTACTCGGACGCAAGGGAACACTGTCTCGGCTATTCAAGATGCTCGCCACTGCGCCCCAGGACCAACGACCCCTGTTAGGCAAAACCCTGAACGAAGCTCGGGCCAGACTTGAAAAGGCCTTTGCCCAGGCCAGGAAAAATCTAGCCGCCCTCCCCACTAAAGAGCCTGCTGTCGACGTCACGCTCCCTGGCAGACTGCCTGTGCTGGGCACCCTTCATCCCATTAGCCAGGTCAGTACTGAAATTGCTGCCATCTTCCAGCGGCTGGGTTTCGAGGTAGTTGAAGGACCGGATGTTGAGCTCGACTATTACAACTTCGAGGCGCTCAATATCCCCAAAGATCATCCGGCTCGAGACATGCAGGATACTTTTTATATCTCGGACAACGTTCTGCTGCGCACCCATACCTCCCCTATCCAAATCCGCGTCATGGAGCGCACCCAGCCGCCTGTACGGATTATCGCACCTGGCAAGGCGTATCGGCGCGACTCCGATGTGACCCACACGCCCATGTTTCACCAGGTGGAAGGCCTCATGGTGGACCGCAATGTATCCTTTGGCGACCTCAAGGGAGTACTGTCTGTCTTTGTCAAACAGATGTTCGGCCCAGAGGTGGAACTCCGTTTCCGCCCCAGCTTTTTTCCATTTACCGAACCGAGTGCAGAAGTTGATATCCAGTGTGTCATATGTGGAGGAGTGGGCTGCCGGGTCTGCTCGGACACTGGCTGGTTGGAAATTCTTGGCTCTGGCATGGTAGATCCGGCCGTCTTCGAGATGGTAGGCTACGATACGGAACAGGTAACCGGCTTTGCTTTTGGTATGGGCATCGAGCGGATTGCCATGTTGAAGTACGGCATCAACGATCTACGTCTCTTCTTCGACAATGACCTGCGTTTCCTGGAGCAGTTCTAGTTCTGCTATGGTCTTAGCTGGTGGGTCTATATAACTAGGGCGAGAGGGCAACTAGCATGTTGATCAGTGTCAAGTGGCTGCAGACGTTCGTCTCGTGCCATGCCAGTCCTGAAGAAATAGCTTCCAAGCTTACCATGGCTGGCCTGGAAGTTGAGGGGATGACGGCCTACGATCCCGGGCTGGATAAAGTGGTGGTGGGGGAAATTGTCGAGGTGCTGCCTCACCCTGATGCTGATCATCTATCAATCTGCAAGGTCCGCTCTTCAGAGAAGAGCTATCAAATAGTTTGCGGTGCGCCAAATGTAGCTGTCGGCCAGGTGGTGCCATTGGCTCTTGAAGGCGCTCGCCTTCCTACAGGAAGGGACATCCAGGCCACAGAAATCCGCGGCGTCCTTTCCGAGGGCATGCTCTGTTCCGAGGCGGAACTGAATCTGGGAGAAGATGCCAGCGGCATTATGGTACTGCCGGCAGAACTCTCCCCGGGGACCTCTCTGGTGGAGGCACTCGATCTCCATGACGTAATTCTCGAGATCGGCATCACACCCAACCGCGGCGATTGCCTGAGTGTAGCAGGAATAGCACGAGAAGTGGCCGCCCTGTTCCAACTGGAATTCTCGCCACCCTCCATTGAGTTGGTTGAGCATGGACCGCCAGTGCATACCCTGGCGCAAGTTGCCATCGAAGATGCCGACCTCTGCCCCAGATATGCCGCCAGGGTAGTAAAGGATATCAAAGTCCGGCAGTCTCCTTTTTGGCTCCGTCAACGTTTGCAGGCCCTGGGAATAAGAGCTATCAACAATATTGTGGATGTAACAAACTACGTCATGCTCGAACTGGGACAACCCCTGCACGCCTTCGACTACCAGTTGCTGGACGACCATCGAATAGTGGTGCGCAGAGCCCGTCCAGCAGAGAGTTTCGTAACCCTTGACGGCAGCAGCCACACCCTGAGCCGTGATATGCTGCTTATCTGTGATGGCAGCCGTGGGGTCGCCCTTGCCGGGGTCATGGGCGGACTCAATTCAGAAATTAGTGTTGAAACTACAGATGTTCTGATCGAAAGCGCCTATTTCCAGCCAGCATCGATTCGGCGAACAGCGCGAGCTCTTGGCGTCAGTACCGAGTCTTCCTATCGCTTCGAACGCGGAGTTGATCCTGAAGGTGTGATCACAGCTCTAGACCGGGCTGCCCAGCTCATGACTGAACTCGGCCAGGGAGTACTTGCCAGGGGCCGTATTGATGTATATCCTCGTCCGTTTCGTCCACCTTCAATCAATCTGCGGGTCTCCAAGACAAACCGTTTCCTGGGCCTGGAGCTCAGTAGAGAAGAAATTATTGACCTGCTCACTGCCTTGCAGCTGCAAGTGGACCCCAGGTCCGATGATCTCCTGCAGGTGCAACCTCCGTCCTTCCGGCCGGATTTGACCCGCGAGGTGGATCTCATGGAAGAGGTTGCCAGACTTGCTGGCTACGACCGTATCCCGAGCAGCCTGCCGCGTGCGACAATTACAGCCAGCAAGCCGCCAGCATCCCGGCTCTTCCGGGAGCGCGCTAAAGAAGTGCTGGCGAATGTGGGTTTTTCAGAAGTAATTTCCTATTCATTTATCAGCTCCACCCTTGTAGAAAGGCTCCGTTTTGCTCCTGATGACCGCCGTCTGCGCTGCTTGCCCATCCGCAATCCACTTAGCGAAGACCAGTCAGTAATGCGCACAACCCTTGTGCCAGGCCTTCTTGAAATTGCCGCCAGGAATCAGCGACGCAACAACTTTGACCTCAAGTTATTTGAACTGAGCAAGGTATTTTTCCCGAGAAGCGGCCACGAACTGCCTGAAGAGAGATTGAACCTTGCCGGGCTGCTGGGAGGATTGCGCCGCCCACTGGCCTGGAGCGAACCAGCATTGCCAGTGGATTTCTTTGATGCCAAAGGCGCCGTGGAAGCCCTCCTTGTTGCCCTCACCGGCAAACGCCCCCGCTTTCAACCAGAGACAGCAGCCCCTTACCTCAAATCGACCACAGCAGCTCGTATCATGCTGGCTGACTCGCAGTTAGGCGATGTTGGTGAGCTCCATCCCGAGGTACTGGAAGATTTTCGTCTCAAGGGCCCCCTCTATCTTTTCGACCTCGACTTTGATCTGCTGGCGTCAATGGGCACCACAACAAGGCAGTTTCAGCCTCTGCCAAAATTTCCGGCCATCCGCCGAGATCTGGCTATAGTCATCCCGGTAGATCTGCCAGCGCAGGCAGTGCTCGATTTTCTGGAAGAAAACCTGCCGGAGCAAGCTGAATCTGTGCTGCTTTTTGATCACTATCGCGGTGGACAGGTTGGAGCAGGGAAAAAGAGTATAGCGTTCAGGATCACCTACAGGTCGCCCGAACGCAGCCTTACTGATGAAGAGGTAAACGACTTGCATGCCGCACTGACGCAAAGGGTGCTGACCACTTTCCAGGCCAGCCTGCGCACCTGAGCACACCGTTTTTCATCTTTGCCATATCCCTTTGACGACGACTCTCTTCCTTTACCACTGCCTACATTCAATGGAAATTTTTTATAATAATCCTGATCATTTTCCCAAGCAACTCTGACCCTGATGCAACCGAGCTCATCTTCTTGCCGGAGGGCTGTTCTCTGTGCCGGCCAAGAACACTGGGCTATGCTCATTCGGCGCGTACTGAGAACCGCTCTGCCCTAAAGAGCCGCCGGGCCGTCCTCTTGATTCCACAGCATTTGTCCCCAACAATTTCCAACTCAGCACGGTGCTGAAGAGGACTATGCTCCAAAGTCTGGAACCTCCAATTCAGAGAAAAAACGACCCTGTTGTTGGTCACAGTGATGTGTGATGGCGCAAATCGACTAAATATTTTTTGAAAAGCGCTTGCGAGCTCTGCCTCCTTGTGCTACTTTGTAGCTGTTCTTTCTAGTGCACTGTTAATATTATAAATTTTCTTAGATTCTGTCCGGAATACAATCAGTGAACTGCTACTGTGGAGGCGGCAAGGTTTGTCCACTTCTGAACCGCACCCCAGGATCGCACCACTGCAGCTTTGATTTCTGATTTTCTCCGCCTCCCAGTTGGGGCACAACTGCGTTTGCCTCTTTTACCAGAGCGCTGGTAGACTGCTATGGTGGAGAATGTTCCAGAAAAGTTGTTCTACAGAATAGGCGAGGTGAGCCGCATCCTTGGAGTGCCTCCATACGTCCTCCGTTACTGGGAAAGGGAGTTCCCCGCCCTGAGGCCCTTTCGGGCCTCTTCCAGACAGCGCCTTTACAGGAGAAATGATCTGGAAATGCTCCTGGAAATCAGGCGCCTCCTCTATGAAGAAAAATACACCATTGCTGGAGCTCGCAAGAAACTGCGGCAACGCCGTCTGCATCCGGAAGAGAAACCTATTACACCCAGTGCGGTAACTCGGCTCAAGGAAGACTTGTTGGCGCTGAGAAGATTGTTGGATTAGGATAGCACCTGGAGCTTTCGCGCCTTAAAGAATTTGCTGTATATGCAGCAGTAGAGATTTCACCTTCTATGCAGCTCACGTCTCGACCCTGGCCAGCATGCCCTTAAATACTATCGGACAAGGTTGCAAGTGATTACCAGAGCGCATCATCTTCTTAGCTCTTCGTTGACAGCAACCACTGCTATTATAGGGAGCAGGCCAGAGTTTGATGCCAATCTCCTCACCCGGGATTTCCTCCTTCCAACATGGTACTTGCCGAGATGGCGTCACCCTGTCTCTGTTCATCCGACATTGCCGGCTGGCACGCTACTCTACAGATGTTCAATCAGAAGGCTGCCCTGACCATGGAACGCCGCCGGCAGCCAGCCAAAGCGAGCAGAATAGGCAGCTTACTGGTCCAACATTTGCATAAGCGACAGAAGCAAAGATGCCACTGCGGTTTTCTGGCTGTGACTTCACAGTTGCCGCAATCCCTGCCAAGGAGTGAGTGAACAGTGAAGGAGCCTGGCCTGGGACCCGGTGAGAACAGCGACACACAGAGAACGGATTTTTCCAGGGCGAAAAGGGTTTGCTTTTTGACAGCAATACTGTTATAGATGAGCGAAGCCTGATTTGGTAACAAAATTAAACGCATACCTCTAGGCAAGCCCCTGCAGGAAACGGGGTTCTCAAGGATGGGTGCCTATGGATCTCGTGCTGTCCAGAGAAGCAGTCAATAGCTTGATTTCTATCATCGACGAAGATTTGCTCCGAGCTGGAGCAGACTGCGTCCTTCTTGTGGATCGCTCCGGCAACCTCATCGTGAACAGGGGAGATCCTGCCAACCTCGATGTTGTGGCCCTGGCAGCTCTGTCAGCTGCCAATTTTGGAGCTACTTCAGAGATAGCCAAGTTGATTGGCGAGGATGACTTTGCCCTTCTTTTTCATAAAGGCAAGAACGAAAACATACACTTCACCAAGGTGGGGCATGGCTTCATTCTCATTACCCTTTTCGGCAAAGATATCTCTCTTGGGGTCATACGCCTGAAAACAGCGAAGGTAACCGAGCAGTTAATACCTCTTCTAAGTGGGGAGCACTAAAGGTGTCTTTCATCGATCTGAGTAAGAACGAAGTGCAGTGCAAAATCGTTTACTACGGCCCTGGTCGAGGAGGCAAGACCACGAATCTCCTTTACATTCATCAGGCAATGACAGAATCAGTGCGCGGCAAGATGGTCACCATTGACACCAAGGGCGACCGAACCCTGTTTTTCGACTTTCTTCCTCTTGCTCTCGGGAAGATCCAGAACCTCAGCATCAAAATACAGCTCTACACAGTTCCAGGTCAGGTGATGTACAATGCCACCCGAAAACTCGTTTTGAAAGGTGTGGACGGCATTGTCTTTGTCGCCGATTCACTCAAAGTTCAGAAGGAAAAAAACATAGAAAGCCTTGAGAACCTTCGCCAGAATCTTGCTGAGGACAGTATATACATCAATGAGATTCCTCTGGTCATGCAATACAACAAGAGGGATTTGGAGGGATCCAACATCCCGATTTTGAGTGTGGAGGAAATGGACAAGGATCTTAACAGTGAACTGCAGGTTCCGTGGTTCACCGGTAGCGCCCTCCGGGGTGACGGGGTTTTCGAGACGCTGAGGGAGATCAGCAAACGGACAGTTAAATATGTCAGTAAAAAACTCCTTTCCCGCTAGCGGGCACTTTCACATCTGAAGGAGGAGTCATGAACATAAGTGATGACCCTTTGGCCACAATAGATGCCAAAGAACTCGAGGCGGACATCGACAAGGCTATTGATGAACTCTTTGTGCAAAAGGGGGAGGCAAGCAAGGACGCCACTCCTCAGGAGGAGGAGTCGGAATCCCCTGAACCACCAGCAGAGGCAGAAAAGGCCGAAGCTGAATCAGTGGATTCTCAGTCTGAGCTGTTGGAGGGTCTCAAGGAAAGTCTCTTGTCACTCGATTGGGAGATCACTCCTGAGAACATAGATAAATTTGCAGCTGAGGCGAGAAAGCTCCAGGACAAGCTTGCCAACGATCGCCACAGTCTGGCAGTGGTCAAAATGAGCATTGGAGTGTGCAAGTACCTGAAGGCTACAAAGAACTCGGCTTCTGCCATTTCTATCCAGTTTTTGCACGCAGCAACCAGGACTCTTGATCTGTTCCAGAATAAGCCTGCCATCAGTGCCGCTGAACAGCGAGAAGCCCTGGACAAACTTCTCAGCAAGTTCAGGCGGGTAAAAGCGGATGCGCAGCGGTTGAAATCAACAGTCGAAGACGAAAGAGCTGCTGTCCAGACTGTCCCATCAGAGGCCGAAGAAAAATCGCCGGAGAAGGCTCCGGATGTCACCCTGGTGGCTGAACAAGAGAGCGAAGACGTTGTTGAGGAAGAAGAGATCACCCTCACACCTGAAGAAGAAATGCAACTGGTGACTGAAGACGAAACTGGCCTGCTGCCTGAAGAAGAAATCGAACTCTCTGCCCCAGAAGATGACCTGGAACTGTCCACCAAAGAACTGGACCTGGCTGCTGTCGAAGAAGACCTCGAATTGCTGCCCGAAGACGAATTGCAGGCCCCAGCTGATCTGGAGGAGATCACTCTCACACCCGAAGAAGAAATGCAAGCAGTGGTGGAAGAGGAAGTGGGGCTGGAGCAAGAGGAGGAAATTGAACTTGATGTGGCTGAAGAGGTAGATCTCGAGGTCGAAGATGTCGATGCCGACATGGAAGCTCTTTTTGATGCTGACGAGGATGCCTTTGACAGAGGTCCCGAAGAGGCGGCTGTCAAATCGGCGGCACCTCTTTGGCAGGAGCTCATGCAAGAGGCAAGGGAACGAAGCCTGGAGCTGACCGACTGTTTGCAGGCCCTCAGTCAGGAAACCAACAGCTTTTTCGAGCGCCTCTCAGGAGTAATCGCTGGCAAACCCAGTCTGGAAAAAGTGGCTGGCTACTTCAGCAGCGTTCACAAGAACCTGGAAGAAAAATTCAGCCATGCTCGCAATCTGCACAAGACTCTCCACCGTCTCATAGACTCAGTTCGGGGCATTGCTCCTGCCCTGGGATCCACAGCGCCGTCTGCAGCGGAGGGAGCTGATGTTGCTGCCCAGTTGGAGCAAATTCAGCAGACGCTCAAGGATCTGACTGAAGCCGTTGCCAGACTGGAAAGAGCAAAATCTGCGCCCGCCCATGAAGAAAGCGCTGAGGAAGCTCCAGCTGCAGCTGCAGACAATGAGGCATTCGAGACCGCTGAACTGGAATTGACCGAAACTCTTGCCGCAGCCGAAGCTCCTGAGGCGGCAGACGACCTGCCTGAGGATCTCCTGGAACTCGTAGAGGAAGTCGGCCCCGAGCCTCTTCGCCCTGCCCCTCCTTCTATTGCCACTATCTACCTAGCCAATGTGGCAGGTAATACCCTTGGACTGCCAGTAGATTCCGTGGTTTCCACCTACAAGGTCTCGAAGGGTAAAGCCAAATCCCTGGCAAAACGAGGCTACGTTACTCTAAAGGATTTCAAAGCACCGTTTCGCAGTATAAAGAGAGGCTTGACCGGCACCCTCGCTTCCATGAGCAAAAAGAAGCTCAAAGACATCCAGTTTCCCATCATCAATCTCAGCCCTGAGGTACTGGGCTCCGAAGACAGCACTTCCCAGTTGGTCAGGGGCGTGGTGCTCTTCTGTAACGATGACTATCATGGAGCCCTGTTTACCGATGAAGTGGTAGAGAGAAGGCCGTACGAGGTTTTTGGCTTTCGCAAGGCAGGACTGCCTGGTGAGGTATGCGGGACAGCAACGATCGAGGGAGACTTTGAGATCAATGTACTCAATATAGATCGTTTACTCTCCTGAGGTGAGACTATTCTCCTCTTCCGGCAGTATCTGCGGTGGGGTAAAACTGGCCGGAATCTGTTCTGATTATGAACTCGGGAAAAGGTAACCACGTTCGCATGAACGTCTCCCCCCAGATCAAAGAGAGGGTCGGGGAAGCCGAACTTTATCTGAGCCAGGGACTTTTCGACCAGGCCCGCGGCATCTACCAGGAGCTCCTCGAGGAAATTGCGGCCCGAGGCACGGTTGAAAACGGTGACGAACAGCTCTTTCTCGAAGAGCAGTTGCGCTCTGTAGACCGCTATGAAGCCAAATTCCTCGGTACAGGCTCCCTGGGTACGGAAGAGGCTGGAGATCCTGCCGAAGACACCGAAGAAGTCACGGTCTTCAACAGGGGCCTGGCGCTTCTGGACGTGGGTCTCACTGCTGAAGCACTCAACGAATTTCAGCTGGCCAGACAACTAGGCTACCCAGCCGTTGAATGCTATCTGCAGATGGCCCGGGCTCACCTGCAGCTCGGCCGCCCTGCAAAAGCCATCAGCACCCTTCAGGAAGCCCTGCAGCTGCCAGATATCCACCGCGACGACCGTCTGCGCCTTCAAGAGCAGCTGGCCTCTGCGCACGAAGCTGACGGCAACAAGGCTGTGGCCCTGGACCTGTACGGACAGATACTGGAGGTCAATCCCCATCACCGCACCGTGGTTGACAGGCTAGACTCCCTGAGAAAGGAGATCTTCGACTACCATATCAACCTGGCCAAACTGAATCTCGAAAGCAAGCAGTTTCTCAAGGCAATAGAGCAGCTGCGCCTCTTGTACAGGCGGTTTCAGTTTCCGGCCGACTCTGTGCTGCCCCTGTTCCACAAGATTCTGGCGCTAGCCCCTGACAACCTGGATGCTCTCAGAAATCTGGCAGAAATTAGCTCCAGAGAAGGCAACTGGAAAAAGGCCCTGGCATATCTGGAAAAAATTCAGGACATCCAGCCGCGGGAGCCATGGTCAGAGAAACAGCTCACCCATCTCTACCAGAGATTGACCAAAGCAGATGAGGTAAGCGCTGAAGATCGGCTCAAGGCTGCCCATCATTTTTTGCGTGCTGGACAGCTCGAAAGTGCAGTAAATCAATACCTCGAGGTTATTCTCGAGGAAACCTCCCACAGACTGGTGGCCCTGGTTGAGCTGGGGGAGGCTTTGCTCAAGAGTGGAGACTACGACCGCCTGGTGGAGGTGCTCGGCAATAGTCTTCCCTGGATATCCTCTTTGAAGCCCAGCCCCGAGGTCTTCAGCTTCTATTTTCTCCTGGGATCGGCATATGAAAAAAAGGACTGCTATGATGAAGCGCAAAAATTCTTTATGCGGGCGGCCAAGATTGACCCCCACAACGAGGCTGTGAGGGAAAAACTCGGTACTCACTCCCAGGAACCATTGCATTCTTGCTGTGACAAATTTGGTATTGCCGCCAGCAGCCAGCAGCAGTACCGCATGAGAGAAAAACTTGGCCAGAACGAAATACTCCAGTTCTTCAAAGTCAGTGAGATCCCTGGCGACACAATAAGAATCGCCAAACGATTGCTGCCACACTTCAGCAAAGACAAGAACGTCCAAGAATTCTTCAGCCGCTGGTGGCGGGAACAGAGAGCCATGCAAAATCCACATGTTGTCCGGGTGCTAGACGTGGCTGAGCGGGAAGGACACTACTATCTCATTACAGAAGAGCAGAGCACCACCTTGCAAGACAAGCTCAAAGACAAGGCACCGCTTCCCTTGGCCTCTGCGGTGCACATTGCCAAAGGGCTGCTGAACGCCCTGGCCTATGCCCATTCTCACCGGGGCACAGACGATGTCCTCAGGAAAATTTTTCACCTCGGCCTCACGCCGCAGAGAATCTTTGTGGACGATGAACTGCAAAAGGTCAAAATTGCAGACTTTGGCCTGATTTATCTGCTGGACCGAGAACTAGGCTGGTGGCCGCATTACAGTGAAAGGTCGTCTCTGGAACTGGCATACATGGCGCCCGAGCAATTCAGCCGCTCACCCAGGAAAATGCCGGACAAAATGAAGCAGGCTACCGACCTTTATGCATTCGGGGTAATCTTCTATCAGATGCTCACCGGGCACCTTCCCTTTACCGGTCCTGACCCCGATGATTTCAGGAAGCAGCACCTGGAAAAGTACCCTGTACAGCCGCGTGCTTTTATTTCTGCTATTCCCGCCAAGCTGGACGAAACCGTACTCAGATGTTTGCGCAAGGACCCAAAGAAGCGCTGGCGCACTCCCACAGAACTTGATCTGGCCCTAGATAAGATAAACCTTTCTTCCTAGTGGTCCAGCACGCACATTCCTCGAGATATTCTCATCAGTGCCTGGACTGGCCGAAGCAGGGATCGGCAAAACCTCCAGAGGAGGCAAACCTTTGCCCTCTGCTGACTGTTTGCTGCCATTCTATTGTATCAGCCAGTGGTTAGCCTGCCTGTCGCATTAATATCTGGAGAGCTGTGGGCAATCATGACTGAAAAGTAAGTAGCGCTGTAGTGAGCAGAAAGCCGCTGCGGCAGAATGAATGCTGTTGGGAAGAGTACAACGACTGGCTCTGCACAGTGGCAGGCCGCCAATCATCTTCTCTTGAAAAGCGACAACAAGCCGCCGCCCTTCTGTTTGCCGGCACCTGTGGACACTTCTTTCTGAAACCTCTCGGCAGTATGTGCCACACTGGCAAGAACCGTGTACTGCAGCTCGCTCTTACCTGGC
>JAFDGZ010000086.1 GCA_019309045.1 Deltaproteobacteria bacterium
CATATGCCAAGGGCCAAATTGCGCCGTACCATATCAGACTCCTGTTGCAGCCCGAAGGCAAGCAAAGGCAGAGGAACAACATGGTCCCCTGACCAGTTACGAATTATCTCTGGCGGCTATAGTTTGTGGCACCAGTGGATAAAGCGGCCAAGCTTCGCATCCAGGAACGCCAGAAAGTTTCCTGCGAAGGTTCTCGCTGCCAGAGCACCCAATACTACACCCAGGCTGTTGGCTACCACGTCCGCGTACTCACAACTGCGACCTGGCACCATGATCTGGGCCGCCTCCAGTGCAGCACCCATAAGAATAAAAACCAGGCAGAAGCACACCTGCCAGGCGAGCTCGCGGTAAAGCTGAGCAAACCAGAACATCAGCATCATGTAGACGAGAAAATGCCCCGCCTTGTCAGACAGGGGAAAACTAGCAACCGGCGGCGGGGTCGGGATCAAAGAGAGAACAATAATCAACGCCACATACAGCCAGCCGCCAATGAGCCACATTCGGGGGAAGCAAAATCTGTGAATGTCGGACCTCGGTATGTCAATCATTTCTTGAACAGAGTTTTCCCAGCACACGGCTATATTACAGAAAACGACTCTATTTACAAGGGTACCAGTTTACTGGGACAACTTTCTGGCCTCAGAAAATAGTGGCTCTAGACCCTCGGGCCAGGCTCACCTATTATACGCAAGTGCTTTGGCAACACTTTGACAAAAGTACACCCTGCGGATTCGATATCCACATCCATCAAGCAGGCATGATTGCCAATGGGGTGAGTCCTCCTGATTGCCTGGCAAGCAAGCCGTCGTCCGATCAAGGAAATATCCGCACTAGCTTTAAAGGAAACACCATGGTATTTGAGAAGAGCTCGACGAAGATGTCTGTTGCATGCTGGAGCAAGTGCGCATGTCAGCTGTCATTTTCTGCAACAAGCATGATCATTTGAGACTTTTGGACAATTTTTAGCCAGGATCGGTGCAATCGAGGTTAATATTATAGACAAGGCCACATGGGACCGTGCCCCTACAAGCACAAGCCCATTAGTATTCGTACGGGAGGAAAGATGATGAAAAAGGTGCTGGTACTCCACGGGGTTAATTTGAACATGCTGGGAACGAGAGATCAGCGCCAGTATGGCAGGGCAAATCTTGAAGAAATAGATGGAGAACTGCAGGAGCTCGGTGCCTCACTGGGACTGTCAGTGGAGACATTTCAAAGTAATCACGAAGGAAAGCTGGTGGAAAAAATACACCAGGGGCGCGCAGCCGATTTCAGGGCAGTCATTATCAATGCAGGCGCCTGGACCCACTACAGCTATGCAATTCGAGACGCCCTGGAATTGCTCGACATTCCCATAGTCGAAGTGCATCTGTCGAATATTTATGCGCGAGAGGACTTTCGCCGTCATTCAGTTCTGGCGCCTGTCAGTAGAGGCCAGATTTGCGGCTTCGGCAAGCATAGCTACATGCTCGCTCTCAGGGCCGTGGCCGAACTGCTGCAGACAGCAGAAACCGCCTGACATATCCGGCCACTGAGAGCCCCTGGCAAGACGGGCCCGCTATGTTTGCACTTCAGGCAAACTGGAGACAAACATGACTTTTGGCTCCAAGGTGCAAAGTTGGCTGAAATTATTTGTCTAGGCTGCACCCTTTGACTTGACACTTCCTGGATAATCCGTAAAAGAAGGTGTGGATAGAATATTTCACCGTTGACAAGAGGAGAGAAACCTTGGCTGAAGCACATGATCAACATAAAGAAGAGGAATATCGCGGCGCTACCGGAAAATATCAAGTGCTGCCGCCGCTGAGCAACGATGAGTACCAGGCATTAAAAGAAGACATTGCCGAAAACGGCATTCTTGTTCCGATTGAGGTTGATGAGCACGGCGAGATAATTGATGGCTACCACCGGGCAAAGATCTGCGAAGATCTGGGCATTCCTTATCCAATGATCGTCAGAGCCGGGCTCAGCGAACAGCAGAAAAGAGAGCACGCCTGGAAGTTGAATCTTTGCCGGCGGCAACTGAATCAAAAACAGCGCCGGGAAATGGTTGTGCAACTATTAAAAGAAATCCCCGAGAAGAGCAACAGGGTAATTGCCAACATAGCTGGAGTGGACCACAAGACGGTCTCTGCGGTCAGAAAAGAAATCACCGCCTCCGGGGAGATTCCCCATATTGAGACCTTTGTGGGAGCCGACGGCAGAAAGTTCAAAGCAAAATCAGTAATTGTCAGCAACAGGAAAGAGGCCAAAGAAGCAGGCAAGATTTTGAGGTCCCTGCCTGAAGAGTCTATCCTGGAAGGAATTCTCAATATCTACCACCTGCGGAGGAGCCAGAAAACCTATAAGAAGAACCACCGAACACCAGCGGAACTGAACATAGACACCCTGAACCAGCAGATCAAGAAACTTACAACCCAGCTGAAAAAGGCTGACAGTTCCAGAGGTTCCGAAGATATTCCAGAGGATTTTCTGGCAAATCTGAGGAAGTTGACCGAGGTGGCTTCCCGTATCCTTGAAACCAGCGGGGCTAAAGTGGTCTCTGTCTCAGAAGAGTCGAGCCGAACCGACAAAGGCTTCCAGGAGCCTCTGTCTCCTGAAGGTCCCGAATCCGAGGACTTCGTGGAAGAACTGCTGCAAATCCGCAATATTTTGGGAAGCTAGAAGAGTACAACTTTATTGAGACTGCTCCTGGGCCTGCGTCCGGGAACCTATGGACGTTGGCAGCTCTACTTTTGCCCTCTCGCGCTGCGGGCGCAGGCATTTTCACCCTTGTCTGGAAACCGCCGTTCTTGCCAGGCATGCTTGCTGACTTCAGGAACCCTGGCAAGCCAGAACTATTGTGGCTGGGACTCAGGCGCATCTCACCATTTGACGACAACAATTCGTGAAATATTTCAGCTAAGTCTGGTACTCTACAGCGATTTTTTTACTTGCACTTTTATATAAATACCTATATCATCAATAAAATTTTTTGGGCATCATCAGTAGTTGTTGAGAAATATGACTTCCTCCGAGGTACTACCATTGTAGAATAGCGCTCTTCATGAGTAATGAGATAGTATGTCTCCAGTGGGGAGGCGTGTGGTACACTAGCAGTTTCCTGAGACAAGAAACAAGGGCATGACTTCAAACGTTGGACGCACTTGATTCACGGCAAGAGATAAATTCCTTTGACGTCATTGTGTTTGGGATGTGTGTGGTTGTTCCCCTGTGAGTGATCTTGTGCAAGGAACCCGGCGCTTCACTACTTCCACAATTTTCTGCAATTGGCGTTCTTTTCTGTGCTTCCAGACGCAGACAGTACGCTCTTCCCCTGATATTTCCTGCATGGCGTCAGATGTGCTTGCTGAAATATCGGTTCAAGAAAGGCTGGAATGATGACCACAATAGCTGTTGCCAACCAGAAGGGAGGAGTCGGCAAGACCACGCTTACCTTTAACCTCGCCAAACTCTTTGCATCACAAGGGTGGAACACGCTGGTGGTGGACAACGACCCGCAAGGAAATCTCACTGCCTCTCTGCTGGAAGATCCCAGCGCCCTCGAAGCCAACGTTATCGACATTTACCAGGAAAGACCTCCCTTTCCCCAGAAGGTTGCAGAGCATCTGCATCTGCTGGGGTCCGACGTAACCCTGGCAACGCTCTCTGAAAGAGGATTCCAAGTAGTATATCGTTTACGTGAGGTTCTCGCTTCCTGGCAGCAGCAAGAATCATCCCGCAAATTTGACTACGTGCTCATAGATTGTCTGCCGTCCATAGGCTACCTTCACATCGCCGCCCTCAACGCAGCAGACTACGTACTCATTCCCACCAAGCCCAATCCTTACGCGCTCGTGGGTATGAAAGATCTTCTGGCAACAATAAGAAAAACGCGTCTGAGGTTGAATCGCAATCTCAGAATTCTTGGTATTGTCCTCAACCAGGTTGACGGCAGGAAAACTGTTCTCGAGCAGAAACTCGAACAGGTTCTCAGAGACAACTATGGTGAGCTGGTGTTCAACCGCAGACTCAACAAACGAATCCGCTATGCGGAGAGCCCAACATTTCGAAAGGGCATCACCGAATACAGGCCAAAGGATGTTGCGGCAATTGAGTTCAGGCTTTTCGCCGAGGAACTGCTCGAAAGAATCAATGGAGGGAGAGAAGATACAGAAACGGTGTTCCTGGCCAGTCACGAGGCATTTGATGAGCAGATGGACAGCCAGGATGAACCGCCTCCACCAGAGGACCGAGTTAAACTTGCAAGCGGAGGGAAAATGGCGGCTCGCCTCTAGCCCACATTTTCCCGCAATGACATTCTGCTGGAACAGCAACTGCACAGATCATCGTCTTCACGGACTGGTACTTGTGCTTACTTTATGGAACGTCGAGCAGACATGAAAAATTTAGACAAAACTACAGCTGCCGCAACCAGCAGCAAACAGGGGCAGGAGCTGGTTCGGCTCTATGTGCAGATCCGACAGGATCTTGAATTCAGAATGCTTAAACTCATCTACCAGGTAAAAACGGATCCAAGAAAGAAACAGAACCTCACTGGAAAAGGAAGGGTTACTAAACGCACTATTGTGGAGAAGGCCCTCGAGGAGTACTTTGCCAAAAGAGGAATATAGCAGACCCGAGGGAATTCAACGAAGAAGGAAAGAGAAAACTTGCAGGCCTGGCATTTTGTGGCCTCCGCAATTCTGAGGGAAGTGCCAGGGGCTTTCACCGCATCGACCCATGGGCAGGATTGCAATTCCACCACTTTTGCGAGTGAGGAAGAGCCATGAGAACAATCGCTATTGTCAATCAAAAAGGAGGCTGTGGCAAAACCACCACTGCTACAAATCTGGCCAGCTTCCTGGCGGCCATGAAGCGAAAGGTCCTTTTGATTGATCTGGATCCCCAGGGGCATTCAGCGCTCGGATTTGGGGTGAGGCCCGACCAGATAGAAAACAGTATCTACGAGGTTTTGCTGGGAGAAATTCCCATAAGCAGGGCCATCAAGCCTGTGAGGAAGAATCTTGACGCAATCCTTAGCGATGTGGTTCTCAGCGCCTTTGAACAGGTAATGGCCGGAGTGCGAGGTCGGGAATTCAAGCTCAAGCGCTATCTCAAAAACGTCCAGGCTGACTATCACTATACAATCATTGACAGCCCTCCCAGCGTGGGCCTTCTGACTTTTAACGGGCTGATGGCTTCAAAAGAGGTAATCATCCCTGTTGACTCCAGCTTCTTCTCACTTCAGGGCCTCGATATGCTCCTCGAGACTCTGCGGCTGATCGAAGAAAGAGCAAAGCATCGGCTCTCAATAAAGATCCTTGCCACCAATGTGGACCGCCGAACCAATTTCTGTAGACGTGTGGTGGAAACACTGCGGGCCAGATTCCCCCGCAATTGCTTCGAGACGATCATCAACATGTGCACTGCTTTGAGAGAGGCTGCAAGCCTCGGGAAACCCATCCTCGAGTACGACAGGCAATGCCCGGCTTTTCGCGATTACTATGCCCTGGCAAAAGAAATCATCCAGCAGGAAACAAGGATAAAGGCGAAAAAGTACGTTCCAGTGGACTTTCACAAACTGAGGCTCAGCGAGATGCTCCCCGAGCCGGCCAAAGTCGACAAACCCTTCTGGACAGCTGTCTGGGACGTCCTTGACCAGCAAAAGCAGCGGATGTGAACCACAAGAATTCTTTCTGTGAGGGTGGTCAGTGCCGCCGCATTTATCCCCCTAATTTCAGCTATTACCTTAAATGGATAACAGCATGCCGAAAAGAGACATTTCGAACATATCCCACTTTTTTCTGTCAGAACAGTCTAAAAGATCTGGTGACACCGTTCGCCAAACTCTGGCCCATTTCGAATATGAGGGGGTGAAGAATCCCGCCAAAAGGAGTGGCCGGGAAAGAATCTTTAGAGCCCACCTGGTACGGTTGGAGAGGATGTTGAAAGCAGTGGATGACACTCCAGAATCTGAGCACATCACCCGGCAGGAAGAAGGTTCCGACAAAAGTCCGTCTGCCGCCTCAACTGCTCCAGCTGCCTGCTTTTCACTGGAAGATTTCCTACCTGAAATGCCGGATCGAAAAGGTGATTGACCGAACCATAAGACAGAAAAAGGTATCCCAATCTGCAGGATCCCTTTGCTGTTTTCCGGTTTGGTGCCGGAGGCGAGAGTCGAACTCGCACGGGCTCACGGCCCACTGGATTTTGAGTCCAGCGCGTCTACCAGTTTCACCACTCCGGCACTATGTTTTGCTGATTATAGCGATGCTTCTTTTTGCCTGTCAATGAAATTTGGCTTTCTCCAGACCCCGTAGCAGATTACCACGTTGCTATGCGCAGCGCTCAGGTACCCATGTCCCAGGATGCCAGATACTTCTCCTGCTCCGCCAGGAGCACATCAATCTCAACGCCCATGGCGGTGAGCTTGAGGGCGGCAATCTCCTTGTCAATTTCCTCGGGCACACTGTAGACCTTTTTTTCCAGAGAAGCCGCATTCTTAATTATGTAAGCAGCAGTAAGCGCCTGATTGGCAAAACTCATGTCCATCACACTGGAAGGATGCCCTTCAGCTGCGGCCAGGTTGATCAGACGTCCCTCTCCCAGTACGTTGATGCGCCTGCCGTCTCGCAGACGATACTCCTCCACATGCTCACGGATAAGGCGTCTAGCCTCGGCCATCTCTGCCAGGGACTGCAGATCGATCTCCACGTTGAAATGACCCGAATTGCACACGATGGCTCCATCTTTCATCACCGCAAAGTGTTCGCGTCGGATCACCTTGATGTCTCCGGTTACCGTACAGAAGAAATCCCCCTTCTTTGCCGCCTGCAGCATGGGAAGCACCTGGTAGCCGTCCATGACAGCCTCCAAAGCCCGGAGAGGATCCACTTCAGTGATGACTACTTTGGCACCCATCCCCCGGGCCCGCATGGCCACCCCTCTGCCGCACCAGCCGTAGCCTGCAACAACGAAGGTCGATCCGGCCAGAAGCCTGTTGGTTGCGCGGATGATCCCATCTACTGTGCTCTGGCCAGTACCGTAGCGGTTGTCGAAAAGATGTTTGGTATTGGCATCGTTTACTGCCACAATGGGGTATGCCAGCACTCCTTTTTCGGCCATGCTCCGCAGGCGAATCACCCCTGTGGTGGTCTCTTCGGTGCCGGCAATGATCTCCTCTAGATATTGTCGTTTTTCCGCATGAATGGTGCTCACCAGGTCAGCACCGTCGTCCATAGTGATCTGCGGGCCGATTTCCAGGGCCTGGTGGATATGGCGATAGTAAGTATCACGGTCTTCACCCTTGATGGCAAATACCGGTATCTGCTCCTCTGCTGCCAGATACGCTGCCACATCGTCCTGGGTGCTGAGGGGATTGGAGGCGCACAGGTGCACCCTGGCTCCACCGGCCCTGAGGGTCTGCATCAGACAGGCCGTCTCGGTTGTGACATGCAGACAGGCAGCGATTCGCACTCCCTCGAGTGGCTTGTCTCTGGCAAAACGTTCCTTCAGGGCATTGAGCACGGGCATGTTTTGTGCGGCCCACTCTACCCTGTTACTTCCAGTTGCTGCGAGCTCCAGGTCCCTGACATCATATGGAGTTCCCATGGAATCCTAATCCTCCTTTCACGACATCCTTCAATAGACTCTGTCTCTCCTGCCCTCTGCCAGAGACACCTGCCACCTCTGCAATGCGTTGCAGGCACCTCTTCAAGTCATCAGCGAGCATCAACAGTAGCTGTTCACAAGCCTGCCTTTTCCCGAAGCTCGTCAGCCATGTCCGTTCTCTCCCAGGTAAAATCTGGATCATTCCGGCCAAAGTGGCCGTAACAGGCAGTCTTTTTATAGATAGGCCTCAGGAGCTTGAGGTGGCGTATCATATCGGCCGGCTTGAAGCTGAAGCTGTCTCTGACGATCTCGGCAATGCGATCAGGGGGTATTTTGCTGGTGCCATAAGTATCTATCATCAGGCTCACCGGCTCAGCAACACCTATGCAATAAGCAATTTGTACTTCACATCGTTCGGCCAGACCTGCTGCCACGACATTCTTGGCAACGTAGCGGGCCATATAAGAGCCGCTGCGATCAACCTTGGTGGGGTCCTTGCCGGAAAAACAACCTCCTCCATGGCTGCCCTGCCCTCCGTAAGTGTCGACGATAATTTTCCGCCCGGTGAGGCCGCAGTCTCCCATGGGCCCCCCGATGACAAATCTGCCTGTGGCATTGATAAAATATTTTGTCTGATCGTCCAACATGTGTTCGGGTATTACCTTGCGAATTACTTCTTCGAGGATTCCCTCACGCAGAGTGTCGTATTTTACCTGGGGAACGTGCTGGGCGGCCACCACTACCGTGTCCACCCTTCTCGGCTTATGCGCGTCATATTCCACCGTCACCTGAGCCTTGCCGTCGGGCCGGAGAAAATCGAGCACTCCCGTCTTTCTCACTTCTGCGAGGCGACGGGTTATTCGATGGGCGTAGTATATGGGCATGGGCATCAGCACCGGGGTTTCGTCACAGGCATAGCCGAACATCAGTCCCTGGTCGCCCGCGCCCTGTTCTTCAAAAAGACCCTCACCCGGAGTAACTCCTTGAGAAATGTCCGGGGATTGTTTGTCTATGGAGGTGAGCACTGCACAGGTTTCCCAGTCGAATCCCATACCGGAATTGTTGTAGCCGATCTCCCGGATGGTATCCCTGACTATATGGGGCATATCCACCCAGCAGTCAGTGGTAATCTCCCCGGCAATTATGGCCATACCGGTGGTGACCAGGGTCTCACAGGCCACCCGGCATTGCTTGTCCTGAGCCATAATGGCATCTAGAATGGCGTCAGAAATTGAATCCGCCACCTTGTCAGGATGGCCTTCAGTCACAGATTCAGAAGTGAACAGGAAATGAGTCATTGACATGAGCTTGGGCCTCCTTGTTCTCCCTGAGTCTCAGCCTTTTACTCAGGAAGATTCTGGGTACAGATAACAACCTTGAATAACGAGACAAGAACTCGCATTATCTAATGCTCACCAGCCCTGCCATTTCACCGCAGGGCGGTGAATTGGAGGTCGCTGTCACCGGCAACAGTGAGCCCGGACCTTTCCAGGCAGTAATTACCTGCCCGAACCATCCTTCATTCATCTCCCACAGGAGCAAGAACCTCCAGGCCCACAAAGGGCATACCTCCGGGAGTATTCCACACAGTCCTGCCTGGAGATTGACATGATTCCAGCTTCAGACCGCTGTTGCCACTGTTCTGTCCACCGGTCTGTTTGCTTCGTCCAGAAATACCAGTCGAGGCTCATGGCAAGCAGCCTCTTCCGCCTCGAACAGAGCATAGGTGGTAATGATGACAAGATCACCCGGTTCTCCTTTGCGGGCAGCTGCCCCATTGAGGCATATCTCTCCTGAGCCCGCCTTGCCCTCTATCGCATAGGTATCGAAGCGCTCGCCATTGGAAAGGTTATAGACCTTTACCTGCTCATACGGCGCAATGTCTGCCAATGCCATGAGGGTGGCATCAATTGTCAGGCTGCCTTCGTAGTCCAACCTTGCCTCGGTAATCCTGGCCCGGTGAATTTTGGCCTTGAGAAGAATTCTTTGCATGGCCCTGCTCCCTTTCATTTGAATGCTACTCTGTCCTGGCACTGGCAACAGGCAAAAGGCCATGCAAAAAGCCTTCAAGACAGTAGTCTAGAAGGCTCGACAGTTCCAGCAGTTTCAGAGGCATGCTGCCTCTGCCAGTATGATTTCGAACTGTTGGCCAATTTCCCGTCTCAGTCCACCAGGGGATCCAAGCGGATCATATTCAATGAAATTTTTAGACTATCATGATCCATATATATCGTCAAGCAACTGGGCCCATAAATTTCTCCGCTGTTCTATTGCTCGAGACGAGATGCCAACTCCTTGGCCAATTTGAGGAATTCCTCCAGGGCCAGACTTTGCGGCCGACACCCTGGATCGATGCCACTCTGGCGCGCCGCCTTCTCTGCCACCTCGGCCGTCAGGCCCGGAAGGCCACTCATTCTCAAGCTGTTTTTCAGGGTCTTGCGGCGGTGGCCAAAGGCTGCCTTCACCACGGTGAATAACCAGCCAGGGTCTACCTCCAGCGTATCAGGCCACGGCCGAAACTGCAGTTGTACAACCATTGAGCTCACCCGGGGTTGCGGATAGAACTGGGTGGGCTTGAGCCGCATCAACCGACTTCGTTCACAGTGGTAGGCGGCCATGACAGACAGAATGCCATGCTCCTTGCTGCCGGGACGAGCCAGCAGCCTCTGGGCAACCTCCTGTTGCAACATGAACACTGCTCTCTCCACATATTGCGCCGACTCCATAACCTTGAACAGCAGCGGACTGCTGATGTTATATGGCAGATTACCTGCAAGCTTCAATTTCTTGCCAACTATGCTGCTCAAACGCGGCAGATCCAGCTCGAGAATGTCCATGCAGATCGTAGAAAGCAGACCGGCAGCAGCCGCAGTCGAGAATTTCTTCCCCAAAAACAGCGCCAGGTCCGGATCGATTTCCACTGCCATAACTCTGGCACCGCTTTGCAGCAGTGGTTCGGTGAGGGCTCCAAAGCCTGCACCAATATCGACAACCCAATCTCCTGGTCCTGGCTGGATGGCCCCGGCAATTTTGACTGCTGTTCTGGGATTGACCAGAAAATGCTGTCCCAGTCTCTTTGCCGGCCTCCGCCCCATAGTCTTCAGCGCTCGGCGTGGAGATGTCATCACTCCGACTCCCTGTTGGGATTTGCTGCCTGGTCTGCTCGTTGTGCCGCTGCCTTCTGCCTGAAACCCTGGAAGCGGGGTGAATTGGTAAAGCGAAAGGTCAAGACATAGGCCAGGATGGCGGGCACAATTCCAAGTATAACTCCCCCCAGGAGCATGGTGAGCAGCACATCTCCACCAAGTCGACAGATGGTGAGCAGCGAGTAGTCGGGTGGCAGTTGGAATTCAGGCCGACTCAAAAAGAAGTGTCCTACCTTGTAGGCAGCATAGTAGAAGATTGGTATGGTCAAAGGATTGCTCAGCCACACTCCCAGGGCGGCGGCCAGCTTGCTCGCCCTGAAAATCAGTGCCAGGCTGACGGCCAGAACTGTATGAAAGGGTATGGTAGGCGTCAAGGAGATGAATACCCCTATGGCCATGCCAAGTGAAATTTCATGCGGTTTCCCCCGCAGCTCCTGAAGCTGCCGGAGAAATTCTTGCCACCAGAAGCGGGGACTCAGAGCCTGGCGCTGCCACAGTCGGGGTATCATGGCTCTCCTGTCAAGGCAGTTTTCCTCTGGATGCTGGGAGGCCGCCCACTTATCGCAGAGTCAGATAGCCAGCATCTTCTCAACGGCTGAAAGAGCCTTTTTCCTTATCTTTGCCGGCACTTCGATGCGGGGTTCGAGCTCCTCGAGAGACCTGAGCACTTTCTCCAGGCTGATCCGTTTCATGTTAGGACAGATGCTTTTCCTGGTAATGGCCACATACTCCACCCGTGGGTTCACCTTGCGCAACGCGTGGAGGATGCCTGTCTCAGTACCTATGAGCAGCATCTTGCCGTTATAATCCCGTGCATAGCGCAGCATGCCCCCCGTAC
>JAFDGZ010000087.1 GCA_019309045.1 Deltaproteobacteria bacterium
CTGGTGGTTCGGCAATCATTGATCCTCTGGGACAAATCGTGGCGCACGGGGGTGAGAAGGAAATTCTCCTCATAGCTGATATAGACCCTTCAATCGTGGCGGAAGTCAGACAGAGCTTGCCTTTTCTCAAAGATCGGCGCAGGACGGAGGTCTGACGTAGAACTTGCAGTAAAGCATCTCAGGTCTCTCTTTCGTTATTTTTCTCTAAAATAGCTTTCCGGAATATTGTTTACGACATAATAGATGGCCTTTTGAATGCAGTTCCTGATGGCCTGTTCCATGGGGGTGTTTCTGAACATACTGAAGCTCACTGGCATGTCAAAATTACTGATTGGGACATTCGTTCCGAAAGTACCCTGCACTGATCTTGCGCTCCCTGGAATATGTTGAGCCGATAGCAACCTTCCTGTGGCCACATCCACTACCCTGATATCAATAGCCATATGGGCCTCATTTTGGGAAGCTCCCATCGCAAAAGGAACGTCGGGTATACTCATCCACATTGCGGTTCCCTGAGCTTCGGATTCAAATTCAGTTACTGCGCCATAGACCATGATACTGGCCACATCCATCTGCCCTGTAGAGATAGCGGTACCTCTCTTTGCCATGGCAGATCTGGATAGGGCCTGCTCTGCTGCCAGTCCTGAAATATCGATACGTTCCAGGACGATGAAATAGCCGCTGTTGTGAAGACCGGTCAGGAGCATTTCCCGCAAGCCGTCTCCAATGACCTGACCGGCAGTAGCGGCCTTCACCCGGAAATCTCCGACCACAACAGTGGCCTTGAGGCCATCCGGCCGGCCGGCAATTGGAACTGATATGCCCTTCAAAGCGTCGGCGAAACCAGCCTTGGCCAAATTCTGCCTAGCAGCCTGGCCTGTTTCCCCACCGGGGTCCAGTTCTGCCGCCTTTTGCCAGAATTTCTGTGCTTCGGCCATCCTTTTTTGCTTGGCAATGGCAGTCCCAAGGGTGATCAGGGCGTCTGGATTGTCGGGGCTGAATTTCAACGATTCTCTAAGAAATCTTTCAGCTTCGGCATATTTTCCTTTCTGAAAAAAACTCCATCCCAATCCGTAATAGATCCTACCGCCAAAAGCAAGCCGCTGATCAGGGGTGGCTACCTCGAGAGCCTCTTCATAGGCCTCAATCGCCTTTGAATAACTCTTCTTTTGACTATGGATGTCTCCCAATCTCATCCATACTGGGACGAGTTGGGGCTCCCGTTTAGCTGCAAGACGGTAGTATTTCCCTGCTTTCAGCCAGTCTCTCTGGTCAAAGTATATGTCTCCAAGGACAATATGGGCACTCGTATTGTCAGGATCAATTTCAAGCGCTTTTTCACAACTTTCTCTCGCTCGGGAATAATTCTGCAGCAATCTAAGAACAATGCCTAAATTGATCAAAATTTCCAGATTCGGTGGACCCACATCAAGGGCCTTACGGTAAGCAGCAACTGCCTCTGAAAACATATACCTGTTTTGATAGGTCTTGCCCAGATGTGTCCAGGCAAGCTGTACTTCTGGGTTGAGTTCAAGACCTTTTTCATAATATTTTCCGGCTTCTTGCCACTTCTTGACATCAAGATAAATGTCTCCCAGTGTGAAATAAGAAGGGGGATAATCAGGGGCAAGTTCAATGGCCCTGTCAAGGCTGGCTTTGGCTTCGGACTGCCTGCCCTGCTTCCGCAAACAGAGTGCAAGGGCGTGCAACATCCATGCTTGAGGTGGACCTAGTTCAATAGCCTTGTGGTAGGCTTCTGTCGCCTCTGATAACCTATTTTGTTTCCTGTAGAGGTCTCCCATGTTGCCCCAGGTAATTTGGTCATTTGGATCATCCTCAAGGGCAAGTCTGAAATATCTTTCGGCTTCTATAAAGTCATTTTCCGTGAGATAAATCGTCCCAAGATTCGATTTATAGGCTGAAATCTTCGGTGCAAGCTCGATCGCTCTTTTCAAGCTTCTTTTTGCAGCATCCAGATTTCCCTCTTCCTTCAGAATAAAGCCAAGGACTGAGTGTCCGTCAGCAGTATACGGAAAGTTTTTTGTCAGCGTTGCAGCCAGAGACTTTGCTCTAGATAAATCTTTGTCTACCAGGGCTTGGTTAATACGCATATGCAGGCATACATCCTCTGGAACTCTCCCCATTATCGCCACAACGGTTTGCGGCCTTCCGTGGCGTTCCATTACGAAACTCAGTTCCTGGCCAGGCCTGGTTTTTTTGAAAAACTCCATGAGCGCCTTGCTGTCATGCATTTTAACGCCATCGACAACCTTGATGATATCACCAACCTCAAATCCCGCCTGTTGTGCAGCTGAGTCAGCCTGCAACCTTTTTATCTCAATGCCTCCGTAATCAGACATATTCTCAATATCTGCCCCAAGCCAGCCCTGAGCGCAGGGGTCCTGTTCTGCTTTTTCGGAGGCTGAGTCCTTGACCGAAGCGAACTCTTCCTTTCTTGTCTGCGGTCTGGCACCAGGGGTGACCACGATATCCCTTTCCCAACCTTGGCGAACCACAGTCAGCGACAGTACTTCGCCCGATGGAAGCGATCTGACAAGGGGGACAAAGTCCTTGGCACGCCATATTTTGTGGCCCTTGCTGTAGGTGATGACATCTCCGATTCTTAGTCCGGCCTTGTCTGCAGGACCACCCCGGGTTACCGCTGTAATCCTAGCACCATGTCCGGGTTCCTCATATGGTGGTTGATCTACAACCTTCAGACCAAGCCACTTTTTCGCTGGCGCCTGGCGGTCCGTGAGCTTTATCTCCTTCAGCCACCCCCCTCTGGAGACTTTAAGCATCAGAGATCTTTCAGCTTCCATATCCCTCAGCATCTCGATTAGATCCACTGCACTGGTAATACGACAACCATCTGCCTCCAGAATGATGTCTCCTGACTTTATGCCGCCTCTGGCAGCAGGTGAATCCGGCACCACACTGACTATCTCGACACCTGAACCAGCGGTCCAATCTCTTACTTTCATCCCCCACTGGGCAGCAAGGCATGGCACTCCGGATGTCAAAAGGAGCACTAAAACCCATCCGCAAAAGAGGAAATGTCTTGTTTGCTTCGGTAGCAACATAAGCCAGAAACTCCAGTTTTTCTCTCACAGTTCATACTCTACTGTGGATGGCTCCCCGGCAGATGCGGGAGATTGTCGTGGCTGAGCAACTTGCTTTTTTTCTGGAGCTGCAAGGGAAGATGCCCGTGGGTTGGCGTGTTCTTCAAATTTAACAACCGGCTTTTCCCTGGGCAAATCCATATACTTTGCAGTCAATATGTCATTGAAAGCCGTGTAAAAGTCATTGACAATCCCTGGCAGTTCGTCCGTATAGGCAATGTCAGAACCCGCAATACTGGTAGCACTTACTTCGATAGGTCCGCCAGGGCTGCGGCCAATATGTACCTGAAGATAATAAGTTCCTTTGGCCCCCCATCGCGTTTCGACCTTTTCCCCATACAGGTAGCCAGCAGCCTCGTTCTGCTTCGTGATCCAGAACCCGAGCCTCTGCATGGCCTGGGCGGCGGTCTTGACGCTTTCAGCCACACTCACATTGTAGTCTCCAGGTACTGCCTGCCTATCGGTGTGCCTCATTCCGGCGCAGCGAGCCAATAGAAGCACAGCAAGCAAGGCGATGAGCAGCTCACCGACCAACACTTTCTTCTCCATGATTGTTTTAATCCTTTCATAATAAGGCCGCAGCTAGATAAACTGTCACTTCTCCACGCAGCTTGCCTGGACTCTGGGAAGCTGTGTGGGCATTTTCGAAAGTGGTCCTTCGTGCACGTAAACCCTGATCGACTCATTCTCGAATCGAAACGTGTTGAAAAGACGTTTTCGTATTTTTTCGCAGTGAGACTTCACCTCCGAACGAGCAAGCAGAGCAACTTCGTAGTGGACCCACTTCCACCTCTTGCAAGAAGCCTTTGTATATAGATGTTCCTTCGCCAATATATACCATCCCTTTTGGGGAGTGGCCGTAGTGTCTGCGCCACCGTTTCCACCTGCACGAGTTGTTTTCTTGTCAGTACACCTGGCTGGTGGCGGCGGCGTAATGGACGGCTTCCGCTCATAGGGTCCGTCCACCTTGATAGAGACAATTCTCTTTATCTTCCCCCCCCTAGGGTGGAAGGTCTTTTTAGCACGCTTCTTCACTTGTTCACGGGATGCAGCCTGCTCCTGGAAGCGGACGGTTTCAATACACCGTTCGTCCTTGCTTTCTGTTTCCACGACCACCTCCACAAGGAAATAATGAAGGTCTTTTGAATCACCGCTTCCTGTGGTTGGCGGCTTTTCTCCGCCACTCCTGTGAGGCGGCTTCTCGCCTCTTCTGTCATCATGCGAGCTCCGCCTACTTTCTCTATCATGCGATCGTTGCTCCATCTGGTCTCGAGATCGCTCCAGATTCTCCATCATCTGCTCGTAGGTGTATCTGCCGCCGCCTGCACCATCAACTGAGCCAGCACCGTATCTGCTGGTCACCTCCTGGCTTCGGCGCTGCTCTCGTTCTTCAAACATGGCAATCACGTCCGTCGGAGCCTCGAGCGGCCGTCCCTCTGGAGCTTCTGCTGCCACGTTTGTGAAACACTGTCCATCCCTGTCGCATCGCCAGCTTGGGCAGTTGCCATCAACCCAGCTCCTCGTGTCAGGCTCACTGACAAATGGTCCTGCCATGAGCCAAAATCTGGTGCGGTCAGGATTCTTTCCAAGATGGACAGTCCCGTGCGCCTTGCTACACAACACATACCATTCTCCACCTTGTCCAGGTGTTCTGGCACAGATTCCTGTACTGCTGCATCGCCAGTTGGGGCAATTGGCGTTTATCCAACTTCGTCCATCTGGTTCGCCCAGAAAAGGGCCGGCCATCACCTCGTGTTTAACGGGGTCAGGTCTCTTGCCAATAGTGACAGCTCCAGTTCGTTTGTTACAGAGCACGTACCACCCTCCTGTGCCGGGCGGAGCCACAGTCGGTTCGCGGGCACAGAGTCCTTCGTTCGTGCAGCGCCAGTTGGGACAGTTCTGCTCAATCCACTGCCTCACTGTCCGTGGACCCGGGAAAGGTCCGCTCATAATAATGTGTTTCGAGGAGACAGGATCCTTACCATAGGTAACCTCCCCCGTACTCTTGTTACAGAAGGCATACCATTTGTAGGCATCAGCAGGTGGCTGAGGAGCCTCCCTGTCGACCTGATCCGCCCTGCTTACAGGCCCGGTCAGGGCAGTGATCTCGGCCGTTCCCCTGCATCCCTCCCAAACAGCCTCGATTCTGACGCTCTCGGTGAATAATTGCTCTCGCTGAGGTGTAAAAGTGTTGTTTGGTCCGGGCTTCCAAGTTGTCCGTGGGTCAAGAGTGACGTCCAGTTGACTCCCATCGTCAAATACGGCTATGGCAGTAAAAGTAATCGTATCGGGTATGCTGGTCCTAGCCACAGTCTTGTGAGGCGTTATTTCGAGATACCTGCACTTTCTAACTCTCTCGACCGGAGAGGATTCTCGTTCTGCAGGTCCCTCGGGCTCCTCAGTTGTTTGATCCCTGATATCATTGTCTTCGATAATCAGAATCGCCTCGTCGCGCCCCAGTTTGGCCCCACCAGTTGCATTTCGAAGTCTGAGACGAACGATTCGATTTCCGTCCTCAACGTCATTATCCAGGATGGTCACTGTGAAAACAGGTTTGTCCGCATGACGTTTTCCGTCCTGCCAGGTCAGGGTACTTGACCTAGAAATGTAGTCTATACCCGCTTTGCCGCTGTCATCCATAGTTTCATATGCGACAGCAACAATACCTGCAGTACCTCCTGTGCGTACAACCTCGATATCTATGGAGCCCGCATCCTCTGCCACCCTGTATACGGCTTTGGCAAACCCCAGAGTGCCGTGATCGTCGTCGTCTTCTATGACCAAGATAGCCTCACTGCGGTCTCCCAGTTCTACATTGCCATCAGGGTCCAGCAGTTTGAGGCGGACGATTTCGTCGTCTTCTTTCAGGTCATCATCGTTGATAAATACGTAAAATTTTTGCGGCCCAAAGTCTCCTTTCTCCCAGGTTAGAATCCCCCATGATCGATCATAATCACCGTCTCCCGAATGGTCTCCTGCCTTGGCCGTCAAGTCCTCAGTCAGATACTGCACCGATATTTTGCCCTTGCCTTCGCCGAAACGTATGACCTCGATAGTGGCGGTCCCGGCACTCTCCTTGACACGGTAGACGGCTTGGCTGAAAAAGACCCTGTCCTTAGGGCTATCAGTAGCCGCTGGGGGCTCTTGATCCTTTTCTAAGCAAATTATGTCTGTGGCAGCAGAGGCCCCATGCAGATTGTTCTCTTGCGGGTCTCTTACATACAGACTGAAATAATTCGCACGTATCCCATATTCACCTTTCTTGGAGCATTTGAACGTGTTCCTGTAGCAAGTACTGGCATTGTCGCACGGGTGCCACTTATGCGGCCTCTTACCCCAGTCAATCCAGTACCACTTGGCAATCCTCGTGAGGTCATCTTCCTTGAGAGTACCAGGATCTTGCGGACTCACAACTGCCAGCTTGAAAGTAAACTCGAGTGGCGGATCACCAACTTTGCTTACAGGATTCAAGGGGTGTAGTGTCTTGCGCTTCACAATGACATTGGGATTCGGCCGATACACCTGTACATAGTATGTCTGTTGGGCGCCCAAGCCCCAGTTACTTTGGGAGACTCGAGGCGTCGGCAGCGGATGCCCATAAGCACCTGAGACTCCCACCCACCCCCTCTCCGGATTGAAGGGGTGACGGCCACTCCAGAAGACCCCGCCTCCCCATCTGCCCAGGGAAGCGCCAACGCTGGTGAAGCCGCCCTCCCAGGAGAGATAAGGATCATCTGATATATTCCTAGACTGACTAATACTGACTCCTGCGCTGGGCCCACCCCCAATAAAGCCTCCGAAACCCCCGAAACCATACAAACCATTTCGGGGATCGTTTTCACCAAAGTATTGATAATTAAGGCCAACTACCGGGCCAACTGGTATACCAGAAATGGGCCCCCCAGTGCTGGCAGTAAATCCCCATAGTCCGAAACGGTCTGTGTGGTTTACCGGATCGTTATTGGCGTAAGCATACAGGTTCCATCCTCCCCTGAAACGAATCGGGTCTGGACTGATAAAACGTCCTATTCGCGGGTCGAAAAAGCGGGCTCGAAAATAGTACAATCCGGTATCAGCATCCCAGCGGCGGGCATTGAAAATGTATGCGTTGCTGCCGATGGAAACCTCGCGGAGGTTCTGACCGAAAGGATTCATTACATAATTCTGAACAATGTTTTCATTGGAATCATATATTCTTTTTACATCATTGTTCACTCCAAGAATATATATATTCAGTTTGCCATCCATCCAAAAAGAGAGCGGCTCGTCTATGTCGGGGCCATGGACATACCGTAGATCAGGAACCGCTTTTCCTTTATTATATTCAGCAATCACATCTTCTTTGTCGTAAAAGTACTCGGTTAGATTGCCATCAACCTCTCTTCCTGCCAATCGTCCAAAGGGATCATACAAGTACCTGACAACTTTGCCTGCAGCAGTCTTGACTCTTATTAATTGACCTAATGGGTTGTACTCATATGTCGTTCCATCAGAGCGACTTTCTAGCTGGCCGTTTTTATTGTAGCAATATTCAAGAGTTCCATCATTTAGAAGTTCATTCAGGGAGCCATATTCAGAAAATTTCTTCCTTCTGTTTAGATGGTGTGAAATCCTGTTCCCTGCATTATCATATATAAATAATTCCTTATAATCATTTGGACCATCTACTTGGACGAGTCTTCCTCCAAGATCATATTCGTACCTCCAGGCTCCTTCATTGTCGCGTGCTTGGGTGATTTTCCCTGAGAGGTCGCGCGTCAACTGGAGAAAATAAACTGCTTTTCCCTGGCTGTCCACAACAACAATCCTGGAAAGCAGTCCTCTCCGGTCATATGAGAAGGTCGCTGTAATTCCGTTTGGATATTTCTTTTTTAGGAGACGACCTATTATGTCATGTTCAAAAGAGTAGGTTTCTCCACCAGGGCCTGTTATTCTCGTCAGAAAGCCTCTCCTGTCATACTCGTAGCTGGTGCGTTTGCCTTCAGGATCGATCATCTCCGTTCTCTGGCCCTTGTTGTTATAGCGGTAACGTATGGTTCTACCTTTTTTGTCTTTGATCTCTTCAGTATCTCCGAATCGGTTGTACTTCACCTGATAAGCAGTATATTCATTGCAGACGTTGACAAGTTGTCCCCATTGATTGTATTCCCACCTGCTCTGCCCATCTTCAAAATCTTGAAGCACAATCCTTCCCAGTTTGTCCCTTTCGAATTTCACGGTCTGACCCTGACGGTCTTTTTTCTCAACAATTCTTTTAGAACGATCGATTTCAGTCCTTTCGGATGTGCCATCCGGAAATATCAGTTCCGCAATCATGCCTTTGTAATATTTAAATCTATACTTGTTGCCGTCAGCATCAATCAAAGTCCTCAATGCCCCCGTCTTGTCGAAATCAAATTCCAGCCGCTCCGCTGCGCCATTTATTATTGCTGCAAGTCTTCCGTATTTGTCATAAGACCATCTGATGATTCTCCCCTCACCGTCAGCCATTACTACAGGACGGCCCAAAATATCAGTTTGCAGTGTTGTAACACCGCCTTCTTCATCGACAATTTTTGTTGTTCTGTTCACGACATCTCGTTCATATATCCAGCTGCCTGTTACATCTTCAATCAGTTCGACATAACCGTCCTCATTATTATATTCTTGTTTTAGTATCAGATTATTATCATAGATAACTTCAGTAATCCTTCCCCGGGCATCCCGCTTGAATTCAGTCAGGATCCCCCACTGATCTGTCACGCTCTCGAGCAGTCCCGACAGCAGCTCATATTTGTAGACAATTGTAGAGCCTCTTGGACCAGTGACAGTCAGTATACGACCATCACTGCTCCAGTGATACGTTGTCCGGTTCCCTAGCACATCCTCATACGATGCAAGCATACCATCAGGGCTGAAATTCCATCTTTCTTCTTTGCCTATTGGTGCCTTTCGACGTACCAGCCGCCACGATTTATCAAAGTGGAGGATGGTTCGATTGCCCTGGGCATCGAATACTATGCGCTCTCTGCCAGATCGGCGAACTTCGACTTTCCTCACAATTTGTCCGAATTCATCTGCTACCTCCTGCCGATAATCACCATATTTGTCACTGCCAAGAAGAATGTATCGGTATGAATATGAAGGCCCGCCCTCTATGCTCCGTTTTGCCAATAGACCGTTTACATAAGCAAATTTCTGCAAACAGCCACCGATCACTTGATAGGACTTCAAATGTCCGTCTCTGTAGTAGTCATAAACCATTTCATGCCCGATTGAATTAACCCTGCGACTTAGATTGCCATTATGATCGTATGCGTAGGTGCACTGGAGACCACCAGGCCCCTCCGCCACCTCAATCCTCTTGTTTCTGACACGAAAGTGGATCTTCTTTCCCAGCGGACCCTCGATATAGATGGGAGTAATCCCATCAGTCGCTCTTTTTATGAACAGTTCATTGCCCACTGCATCTCTCTTGGCGACGAGATAGCCGTGTGTGTTGAACTGCCATTGCTCTCCATTTCTGAGCAGAAGCCAGTAAATTCCTTCAGCCGATTTTAACAATTTGTATCCTGTCATGGCTGGTTTGGGTTGTGGGAAGAAGTCAGTGCCGTTCTCACTTGTATAAATATGTTCTTGACCGTCTCCAGCTACCAGAACTACTTTTCCATTTTTTTCCTTGTCTATCCTTATATCCAGTGGATCACAGATCCAACCACTGCCAAAGAACCCAGTCCTTTGGCTCCGGCTGTTGTAAGTCCGGCTGAAGGAGAGCCGTACGTTCAAGTCGGTTGGGTTCTCAATATCCAATTCTGCCAGATAAAGGTTGCCTGCATATTCCGTGTCTGGCCCTATGTGCACGGGAACTTTTCCAAAGGCGTCAGTTTGTCCTGTGGATATCTCCATGCTGGCAAATAAGATAATGAACACGAAAATCATAGAAAATGACGCTCTTCGTGAAACAAGTCTACCTGACATAAATGGGACCCTCCTGCCTGAGAAAATTTCCTTGTTTCATTCTGTAAATTCTCTAGGCTGCTCGTGGGCAGAGAAACTTGCCTCTGAACTTGAATGCATCTGAAGGTGAAGCACACTTGAGTTCAGCTCATCACAGGGGCGCTTTAGTGTAGTATTTTCTCCTATCATAATGATGTGCTGGTGCGGCTGTTCATACTGAGCCTAAGCGCAGAACATACAGCCATCTTCTGATCGGCCGCGGGCCAAAATAATCTTGAAAAGGAACTTGACTGTAAACATCAGCCTTCTGCCGAAGATTATACACCTGCTGCGGAAAAAGTTGCGCCTCACCGCGAGAGCAGCCCTTAGACTCTGTATGCAAAATATACGGGTGTCATTGCCGGAGAAAGTGAGTAGGTTTACTTGCATATTCCTGGCTACCTGAATCTATAGATCTGGAAAACTGCCTGTATATTATGCATTCTCAAACAAGATAGCAAGATAAAAACTTGACAGACATATACGAGGCGCCCTTTCATGACAAGAGTTTTTGCGATTTGCAGCAACAGCATGCCAATCTTGATCTCGATGGACGTCTTCTAGTGTGCAGCACAAACCTACGCCTTCATCAGATAAAACAAAAAATGCGGCAAACGACAAGTCCAGGTCATGAAACTTCGGCTGCCGCTCCTGCAAGAAGATTATTTCTTGCGATGAATAATTATTTTCCACCTGCAAAGACCATTCAATGGCAGAATAGAGTACTCTATAGAGGTTGCTACGTGAACTGAAGTATGTTATTTGGGTACTACTTGCCGGCATTCACCCCAAGAACGGAGGTTATTTAACCAATCGGCCTAGCGAGATCGGGAAAATGAGCTCCTTCAGCGGACAATCCTACCGCACCACTTCCGGATGGTGTCTGAAGTATATCTTAATGACACGTGGCAGGTTCGAGCCAACTTCAGAACGCCAGCAAGGATGACAATGGCTATGATTCAGCCACCTCAGGGAAGCTGGTACATAAACTATCTCGGTCGAAACACCAAGACATGAGAGGAAATCAATGAAAACCAGATTCCTGCAGAATCGCATGAAGAGACTCTTCACTGAAGGGTTCACGGTACTGGATATTGCTGAAGCCCTTGTCTCTTTTGACGCCGACAGAAGTGCTGCTGAAGTCAAACAGTTCATGGCCGACAACGATCTGGAAATTGTCGGTCTCAGAAAAGACGGCCTTGTATCAGGCTATGTCAGGCAGGAGGAGTTGCTCACCGGCAAATGCGTCGATTACCTCCGCAGCTTCACGGACGCT
>JAFDGZ010000088.1 GCA_019309045.1 Deltaproteobacteria bacterium
GAGGAAAAGCTGTAGATCATTCTTCTCTTTCTCAGCCAACCAAGGTCCGCGAGTTTGCCAACAAGAAGAAGTGCCGGCACTGTACCCAGGCCGAAAGCAAACATCAACCCGCCCCCAACCACAGCGCCGCCAATGGTGGTGTGCGCCTCCATGCCGGCCCGAGCTGCCGTAATCAGAGCAGTATACACCGGGCCGCATGGCAATAAGCCCAGCACCAGGCCCAAGGGCAAACATGCGAACAGGGAGCGGCTGGCCAGAGATTTTCGCAGCACGGATGAAAACACTTCAGAGCCGCCGTCATAGTCGGCAAATATTCTCCCGCCAGGCAGCCATCCCGCCATGGCGAGCCCCATGACAACGATCACCACCCCGGCAAAGATCATTACCCCCTTCTGCATTCCTGCAATCCTGCTGGTCACTGCAGTGAACGATCCTGTAACGCCCATCAGCCCCCCAAGCAGAGTGTAAGTGGTAACTCGTCCGGCACTGTAGAGCAGATGAGCAGGAAGCACGTTGCGACCTCGAAGAGTCAGCGACAACGAGACTGCAATCGGACCGCACATGCCGATGCAGTGTCCCAAGCCGACAGCAAAGCCTGTAGAGAGAAGAACAAAATAGAGCGTCTCAGTAGATGACGTCAAAGATGAACTCCTGAGATCGCGCACCGGGGACAGTGATGGTAGCCTTCCAGGTACGGCGTCCACTGGAACAGTGCCTTCGCAGGTAGAAGCCGGTTCTGCAGTCTAATATACTTACCCCTCACTTTCAACCAGTGAAAATAGAGGTACGGGGATGAATTATTGTAGAATGACCGCAGTATGGATATCTGTTCAATTTCTCAGATCTGAAACAATTCCAGAGCGAAGCGGATTCAAAAGGATATACCGCACCAATTTTATCAGGTAGGCGTCTTCCTGACAGAGGCTTGACTGTAGATAAAATAGAAACGCATAAAGTCATCCCCGCTCCCCATTTGGCTTGTATTCAGGTTATTGATGATTACAGTTATAACTATCTGGAGAGTGATAGAATAACTATGTTGTCTTGTATGTTGGGTAGGATTTACCCAGGAGGCTGAACATGGGCATATTGCTTTATATAGAGGCGTCTCCTCGCAAGGAGCGCTCCAGCTCCATTGAGGTGGCCAGGAGCTTTATCGATGAATATCAGCGCACCCATTCTGCAGATATTGTGGACACCCTCGACCTGTGGAACACGACTCTACCGGAATTTGATGGAGATGTAGTCGAGGCTAAATATCTTATTCTCCATGGCGAGCAGGTTGCCGACAGCCAGCGCCGGGCCTGGGCCGAAGTAGAGCAGGTGATCTCACGCTTTACAGGCGCCGACAAGTACCTGTTCTCTTTGCCCATGTGGAATTTTGGTATTCCGTACAAGCTCAAGCACTACTTCGACGTGCTGGTACAGCCCACCTATACCTTCAACTTCAGCCCACAAGAAGGATACCATGGGCTGGTAGTCGGCAAACCGGCAGCAGCAATCTACGCCAGGGGTGGGAGCTACCAGGAAGGCAGCGAGGCGGAAAGCTTCGACCTGCAGAAGCGCTATCTCGAACTTGTCTTAGGTTTTATCGGCCTTCAGGACATTCAGAGCATTGTAATCGAGCCCACTCTAGCTTCTGCCGAAGACGGCAGCCAAGGAGCAGGCTCGCAAGATTGCAGAAAGATTTTGACCTGCACCTCCATGGGCCTAGAGAGAAGGCGAAGATAATCAGGCCTACGGGAAAGCCCGAGGATGCTGACTGTGAGGCGTACTTCAGTTGTACGCCTCCCAAGACAGATCACAAACCATACTGATTTCTTGCCAGATGGGCAATGCCGATCTCTTCCAGGCGGCTCATTGGTGTGAGCATGGAGATGTGCACGATCCCAGGCAGTCGGCCGATTTCGATGCCACCGGTGATGGTCACGCGGTTTTTTACCTCCTCTATATCCATCTGCACAATAGCAGCCAGCCGCTCGAGACCGTTCATAGTGGCCTCGTTTAGATTGGCCCCTGAGCCAACCACCTGGATGGGCGCCACTTCAGCTTGAATTTCAAAGCCGTTCGATCGCCCGAGTGAGCGCGCTCTTTCCAGCTCTGCTGTAGAGAAGAATCTCGCCAGCGGCGGCAGGTCCTCCAGCAAGGGCAATATGATGGGCCCATCGTTTGCCAACCCTTTCACCACCTCCACCTCCACAGTAACTTCTGCGGACACGTCAGTGGTATGGCCGGCAATCTCGCCGTCTCCTTGCATTGCATGAACGTCGCCCACGACTATGCCGGCTCCCTCCACTTTTACCGGAGCGATCACGATGGCCCCCTGACGTACGCTGTCAATATCCATGTGGGCATCGGTCCTCTTCAACAAATCTCTCTCCGAAATGGCATGCTTATGGGGTGCGCCAATTAGAAAAACCCCAAAGTCACCGGCATTATGGGATGAAGGCATGGTAACAGCAGGCAGTGTCCCGAAGTTTCCTATCATGGGCCGCACTCTGGTAACAATGCCGGCAGGCATATCTGCCAGGGCAAAGACCAGCACCGAGTGGCACGTTGCTCCAGCAGGGGCTCCTGAATAGGCCTCTGCGTTCCTGGCTATTTCCTCTGCCAGCTTTCCAGGTACAGTGAGGCCCACAGTGTGATCATCATCGAAAATCATGGTAAAGCCGTTAGTGACCTCAAATGCTGACACCGGGGTATCACAGTCCAGACAATGGATCGCATCTTTGCCAATGCCCTTCACCACAGTGTGAGGATTTACCTTGCCGCATCCCGGGCATTTCTTGGCAACAAACGGGTCTCCCACAAAACTTCCTTCCCGGGGAGTTTCAGTGCCCGAGGCCGCGGCCCTGGAGGTTATCTTGATCTCTTTGATTTTCAGGGCCACTCCGTCGCCCACTTCTGCACCCGCCACAGCCACTGGACGGCTTATGGTGTGACCACTTTCAATTTCTGGGGTAATCATGGGACCGTAACATGCCGGTTCGGTGCCAGTGACAATCAAGCCCCCATCTCGCACCGGCCCGAGCATCTCGGCATCTGGTCCGATCAGATCTATAAACTCATCAACTTTGACCATATCTTCGCCAGTTGTTGCCATGTCTATCCTCCTTGTTGTTACCTCGAGTCAGGTTCACTGCAGGTCACCCCAGGGCGTAAATCATGGGATTGCCGGGCAAGTAACCCAATAGGTCTGCTTATCCGCTTATAAAAACAACTGAAGCAGAAGGGACAATGAGAGTCAAGGGTCGATATGCCATATTCACGTGGTCGTTTGAGGGTTTTCGCGGTTTACATGCCAGTTGGCAGGATTCCTGAAAATATATCTGAACCGGTGTAGAAAACCCTCATCCCGAATGATGTGTGCGTAATTATTTCACTGCCGGACGGATCACCCAGAAGCGCCGCACAATTGATCGATGTGTTTACAGACAGGGGATTTGAACCCATGGGTGATTGCAGCCAAAACTTTCCATGGCGATTGGCACAACCCCGCAGGGGATGCATTGCATTACGCCCCTGTAGCCTGTTTACCTGGTGTATTCGCTATAAAATATCCTCCCTTATCTGGCACCGTAATTTTCTGGCTTCCATTTTTTCAAGAAGTAAAGGCAGTCTGCCACGGCCCGCGAGATCTTTTCTGGCTCAGCTGGCAAGATCTTCAGCCTGACATAAAATATGCCCTTTCTGGGAGTAAGGGCTATGTGCATAAACTCCTGGGGCTCGAGTCTTCCTGCAACAGCAAGAAACCTGGCCACATCGCCTGTGCGATGTCGGTACATGAGCTCAAATCTCTTGCCGTGCAGCTGCACGTTCTCGCTGTGCAGGCTCTCCTTTTCATAGATGGTGGGCATCCTGTATGAGGGCATGATCTTGCGGATCACATGAATCTCGTTAGTCACCTTTTGCTTCAGATAAAACATTACCTCGACTCTGTCACATCCGGTGGTGATATAGGAGAAGGGAAAGTAGAGCAGACTCTGCCGCGGCAGCATGAACACTGAGGCCGTCACCTTGTCGAAACCCTTGACCTGGAAGTTGCCGGTAAAGCCCAACACGCCCCCCAGCCAGGTATATTCCTGGTCAGTGGGCTCGAGGCTCTCTTCCAGGCACTTGGAGACCCTTTCTATAAGGCGCAGATTCTTTTTGTGGCCATAAAAGTAGGATATGGCCAGGGCCACGGAAAGGCCTAGAATAATGGCAAACAAAGGGTTACTTATCGATATACTCAACGGCCTTTACCCCCGGGTATTTCAAGAATTCCGAGGAAAGTTCGTCGGTAATCTTTTTCTGAATCAGCCAGGCTATAGGGATACAGCCGACACAGGAAGGATTTCTGCTGCGAAAATCGATATTTATCAGTAGTTTACCTGTGCTTTCCTCATAATCAACATTCTTGACAATGCCCAACTCTAAGAGGCTCAAACTACTCTCGGGATCTTTCACCTTCTCGAGCACTGAGACTATCTGTTCTTTACTTGGGATCATACAAGCTCCGAAGCAAAGGATGTGGCGATTTCAAACATCTTATCCCTGGGCGTTGTGCTTTCCCTGAAAAAGGGAATCTCTGTTGACTTGACACCGTTTATTGCAGAAGAGAATTCCGTCGAGTTTTCCTCAGCACTGGAGGAAATTCCCTTTTTGTTGAACACTGCCAGATCAATCTCTATGCCGAGTGAATCAAGATCTGTGATAATCTTCGTTCCCTCTCTCACAGAAAGTTCGTCATAGTTGAGAACAAGGATTCTCTTGCACTTTTGCTGATCACTGAGAATGCTCCATATCTCCTGGGCCAGATTTTCCTGCTCTGCCAGTTGCCTGGTTATGGCATCATCTTCAGATCTATAGGGCAGATCCGGCTCGAGAGCCTCTTTCCCCTTGATATGCACAATCTGGGCACGCCGACTCAGGATCTTGTTTCGCAGCCCCCTTAGCTTTGTCAGCCACATGAGACTAGTTTTCGGCAGGGCAAATATGCGCAGCATAAGTCCAGTTGGAGGGGTATCAATGACAATGTAGTCGACTCTTTCACTCCAGGTATTGAAAAGATGGTGCAAAGCAGCAAGCATTGCGTATTCTTCCATTCCCGGGGAATGCTTCAGCACATCAAACATGTTCTCCAGGTTTATCATCTGAAGATACCTGTAAGTATCCTTCATGCGCTCAGAGGACTCTCTGAGAAACTTTTTCAGATAGCCCTCCACATCAAACTCTTCCACAATAAGAGTATCTGAAACCTTCGCCCTAGACTCTGCTGTCTGTATACCAAGAAAGTCAAACAGATTGTGAGCGGGATCTATGGAGGCAGCAAAGACCCTCCCTGCTGTCTCAGCCAGGTAGGCGGCAAAACTGCCGGCAAGTGTGGTCTTGCCCACACCCCCCTTGCCCAGAAAGAAAAAGACCTTCCGCATCAGCCAAAATCCAGGATATCACACCAATCAGCAAAAATGTCGCCCAGGGTCTCGGAGCGGCAGAGCATCACCCTGATCTCTCTTTCGAGATCCGGCAATAGCATGACACCGAGAAAGGATGGGGGCGCCGGGATCCCCGCCAGCGCCCCCAACATCATTAGAGCAAAGGCATTTTCCAGCTCCTTCAACTCGGCTTCCAGGACAGAAGTGCTGCTGTCCCGCATTCCTCGCATGAAGAGCAACAGTGCTTCCTTGATTTTCAGGAGGATCTCTTTCAAGTTCTCTCTGCTTCCAGCTGCGCCTTCAGTTCTGGTTCCGGCTTGAAGTAATCATATACCAGGAGCAGGTTGAGCAGCAGCATGATCACGGTAATGCCGCCGAGTATCACTGCCTGCACCGGGTTCTTGGCGTAAAAAACCGGTACCGCCACAAAGAGATACCAGCACATGGCCAGGGTCACCGTAATCCAGAGAAAAAGAGCCGGGATCAGCACATTCATGCCCTTTACCTTTTGTACTCGTATGACCCAGGCTGCCCCGGTGAGAAGGGCAATGGAAGCCAGCATCTGATTGGCGCCGCCAAAGGCAGGCCAGAGCACGGTCCAGGCTCCACTCCAGGCCAGGCCGATGCCGATGATTGCCGGAATGCTGGAAGCAATCCACCGATTGGTGATGAAGGAGAAGAATCCGGGCGCCTTTTCCTTGAGGGGTTCAAAGATCTCGGCAAAGGTGTATCGGGCAAGTCTGTTGGTGGTATCCAGGGTTGTCATGGCAAAAGAGGCAACCCACATGGAGGCGAGTATGGTGAGAAAGCCTACCGGCAGGTGAAAGATCTGGTGCGACACATTGGCATATGATTTGGAGAAAATACCGATGGGACCGCCCACACTCTTGGCCGCACCAATATAGTTCTTGGCAAACTCTGCAGCACTGCCGCTCAACGTTGCCGCCTTTTCAGGAGCCAGAATAGCCATGCCAAAAGTACTGATCGATACCACCACAATGGTGGAGAGAAACCCTTCAGTAAGCATGCCGCCATAGCCTATGAACAGACCATCCTTTTCTGATGATATCTGCTTTGAAGTGGTGCCGGAAGCCACAATGGCATGGAAACCGGAAAGGGAGCCACAGGCAATAATCAGCGGAATTACCGGCCAGAAGGGTGTAGGTTTGCCGGCGATTATAGGCGCACTGTATACGGTCACCGCTGGCATGGAGACTGAAGTAAAGGAAGCCAGCAGAGAGATGCCGCCTATGAACAGACCACCTACCAGCAGCCAGGCATTGAGATAGTCCCGCGGTTGCAGAAGAATGTTCACCGGGATGGAGGCTGCAATAATAATGTAGAAGAAAAAGACAATCATCCAGGTCTGGTAACTGGCGCTGAGTGGCAGTTTTTCACCGATAATAATCGAGGCAATGAGCAGCAGGATGCCTATGATGGTTGCCAGGCGGAAGTCCATCTTCACCTTGTACAGGAGATAACCCAGAATAAAGGCGGAAAAAATCTTGAAGAGGTAAGCTGTGGGTACAGCGGGCTGCTTGACGTACAGCTTGCCGAGGACCGCGCCGAAGGCAGCAACTACCAGGATCAGCACAAAAAAGATGAACCAGGCGAAGGCATAGCCGGTTCGCTTCTTGATGACCTTGCCGGCAATCCACTGCACGGAATGGCCATCATATCTCACCGAAGACATAAGAGAGAGGTAATCATGTACTGCGCCGATAAAGATATTGCCAAGCCAGACCCAGAGAAGGGCAGGCAGCCAACCCCAGGCAATGGCAATGGCTGGGCCTACGATGGGCGCTGCACCGGCAACCGAGGCAAAGTGGTGTCCAAAGAGGACATACCTGTTGGCCGGCACGAAATCTACCCCGTCATAGAGCCTTTTGGAAGGAACTTCAGCGTCTCCCTCGCGCACCACATCCCGCTTCAAATATTTGCCGTAGGTATGATACAGGACGAGATAGAGCAAGACGCCCACCGCGATGAGAACTGTCGAATTCATAACCCACCTCCGTGATAAGTTTGAATTTCATTAGCCCTTTTCGCAGGGATAAAACAGGAACTTTTGCTGTGCGTCGCATAACTCATAAATTGTAAGAAGTCAACAAATGATTTGAGAAAAAGGGAACAAATTGCGCCGTTCCCATTTCACCTGCCCTAGCTGACTCCAGTTTCCCTCCTTACAGATGGCCAAAGGTCTCAAGAGCAGTAAGAAGAGGCATACCTCGGCGAATTTCTTCCCTGGCCCGTGAGTCCTTGCCTGCCCACTCATGGGCCTGCTGGGCAATCTCTTCGGCAATGCTGGCTGGCACCACTATCACGCCATCATCGTCAGCTACCACTACATCACCCGGCTCCACCCTCACCTGCTCCTGCAGACCACCCCGAACTTCTATGGCCATCTGATAACTGCTAACCTTCCAGCGGCCTATGGCTTGCGCCGGTGTACGGTAGCGCACCATCATGGGCAGCTGCAGATTTCTGAGATGAGCAAAATCGCGGATGCCGCCGTCCACCACCACGCCGGCGCAGCCTCTGGCCTTCATGGCCTCCGCCAGCAGATCGCCGAAACAACAGACGCCGCTGATATCGTTTCCGGCCCAGACCGGCACCACTCCCTCGTACATGCCGTCAATTGCGGCCAATTTGTCTCGATCTCCCCCTCTCTCCCAGCTTCGCAACTCACCGCTGACAGTGTAGGCCGGGCCCGCAAAACGGATCCCGGACTCTGGTACAGCAAAGAGATTGGTGTCGAGAATTGGCGGGGTCATTGCCAACTTATCAAAGACGTCTGCAATTGGTGCCGTGCCTGCCTCGAGAAGCAAGGATATGGTTGTTAACATGATATTCCTCCTTTCTGGCTCAGCAAGCCCTTGAGGCAAAATACGAAATGAGGCAATATAGCATGTACCCAAATGGAGGTAGAAGCAAGATTGACTGCAAGCAATTCCTCAATCCCTGAATTTCAGGGTGGCGCGCCTGCCATCATTATTCGAGGAGCCAGGCAGCACAACCTGAAAAATATTGACCTTGATATCCCGCGGGGAAAGCTGGTGGTCATCACCGGCGTGAGCGGTTCGGGAAAATCTTCTCTCGCCTTCGACACTCTCTACGCCGAGGGACAGCGGCGCTATGTGGAGTCCCTGTCAGCCTATGCCCGCCAGTTCCTCGAAAGGATGGACAGGCCCGATGTTGATCTGATCGACGGCCTCAGCCCAGCCATTGCCATTGAACAAAAGCCGGCAACTAGAAATCCCCGCTCCACTGTGGGCACCCTCACTGAGATTTACGATTATCTTCGGGTCCTGTACGCTCGACTCGGCCAGCCACACTGCCCTGACTGCGGTGCCCCTTTGCAGGCCATGACCGTCCAACAAATGGTGGACAAGATAATAGAGCTGCCTAGAAATACGAAAATCTTTCTTATGGCTCCTCTGGTCAGCGGCAGCCGTGGCAGATTCAGGCGTTTTTTCAGCCAGCTGCGACGGGAGGGTTTTATCAGAGCCCGGGTTGACGGCCGTGTGCTGTTGCTCGAAGAACCTGTTGAACTGGAGCCTGGCAAACCTCACCACATCGACCTGGTGGTCGACAGGCTGGCGGTCAGGCCGGAGCTGCGGAGACGGATAACCGACTCCCTGGAACTTGCACTCAGCAAGGGAGCTGGCAGGGTCAAGGTGGCAACCGTCGAAGGGCAGGAGTGGACCTTCAGTGAACAACCAAATTGTCTGCGCTGCAATGTGACCCTGCCAGAGCTGTCGCCGCAGCTTTTCAGTTTCAACAGTGGGCTCGGAGCCTGTTCGCTCTGTTCAGGTTTAGGCCACGCTTCTCCGGCTAACCGGAAAATGGTCGGCTGGACTGATCACTGGCAGCCGCTGGCCTGTCCTGCCTGTGGCGGCGCTCGGTTGCGTCCTGCAGCTCTGGCCGTTGAAATAGATGGCCTCAACATCCATCAGGTTTCCTGTCTCCACCTGGAGGCTCTGCAGCACTGGATGAGGCAGCTGCACTTCAGCCCAGCCCGACAACCGGTGGCCCAGCGGCTGCTCGACCAGATGGAGCAGAGACTCGAATTCCTCTGTCGGGTGGGTCTCTCCTACCTGAGCCTGGATCGGCCAGCAAACACTCTCTCGGGTGGAGAGACACAGCGCCTCCGGCTGGCAACCCAGATAGGTACCAGGCTCGCCGGTGTGCTCTACATTCTAGACGAACCAAGCATAGGCCTGCATCAGCGGGACAACAGGAAGCTGCTCCGCACCCTTGCCCACCTGCGGGATCTGGGCAATACAGTTATAGTGGTGGAACACGATGTCGAGACCATAATGGCAGCTGAACAGGTAATCGACATGGGACCTGGGGCCGGCACTGACGGCGGCAGGGTAATCTACAGCGGCACTCCAGCTGGCATCTTCAGTCAGCCGGCTTCACTTACGGGCCAGTATCTCAGCGGCAAACTCGAAATACCGATCCCCACCCAGAGGAGAAAAGCTCAACGAGGTTACCTGCGACTCGAAGGCGCCACAGAGAATAATCTGGCCAACATTTCTGTCGCCATCCCCATTGGGCTTTTTACCTGTGTAACCGGTGTTTCCGGCTCTGGGAAGAGTACACTGATTATCGATACCCTTTATAGGGCTGCTCTGAAAAAGCTGCATCGCAGCAAGACAATTGTGGGCGCCCACCGCCGCCTGACCGGCCTGGAAGCTTTCGATAAGGTCGTTCATATTGACCAGAGCGCCATTGGCCGAAGCCCCAGGTCAAATCCAGCAACCTATACTGGCGTCCTTTCTCCTATCCGCACTCTGCTTGCTCAGGTGCCGGAGGCGAGAGCCCGCGGCTATCGGGCCAGCCGATTCAGCTTTAATGTGAAAGGGGGCCGTTGTGAGACCTGTGCTGGAGACGGCACCATCAGAATAGAGATGCACTTTCTCCCTGATGTCTATGTGACCTGCGATGCCTGCAAAGGGAGCCGCTTCAACCGCGATACCCTCGAGATCACCTATCGCGGCAAAAATATCGCCGACATTCTCAAGATGACAATCGAGGAAGCCGCAGTCTTCTTCGCCAGTTTTCCTGCGGTAAAACACAAACTCACTACTATGGAAGAAGTGGGGCTGGGCTATCTCAAACTCGGCCAAGCTGCCACAACCCTTTCCGGGGGAGAAGCCCAGAGAATCAAACTGAGCCGTGAACTGGGAAAACGCAGTAGAGGAACAACTCTGTACCTCCTCGACGAACCAACCACCGGTCTCCATTTCGATGACATCAAGAAATTGCTCGAAGTACTCAATAGACTGGTAGCTGCCGGCAACACGGTAGTTGTCATCGAGCATCAGTTGGACGTAATCAAGAGTGCGGATTATGTGATTGACCTGGGTCCGGAGGGAGGAGCAGCTGGAGGCCGGGTGCTTGCCTGCGGGCCTCCCGAAGAGATCGCCCGGGTGCCAGAATCTTACACGGGTCGTTATCTCAGGGAGGTGCTCAAGTAATAGCAGAGCTCAACAGCCAGTGCAGTTGTGGAAGTGGTGGGGCAACCTCTTGCCCGCATCGATATTGTCTGGCAGATACACCGCTGAGATGCACGGTTGAACACTAAGCAGATGTGGAAGAAATATGATAGGCCAGATTGTCCAGTTTTATAGAAAAGTCCACGTTCTCCACCCGGCAGCAGTCCGGCACCTGGATCTGGACGGGCGAGAAGTTCAGAATGCCATTGATGCCGGCTAAAATGAGCTGGTTGGCGACGCTCTGGGCACTGGTTGGTGGCACAGCAATTATACCGATTTCCACATTGCGTTCTTTGACGATGTCCTCAAAGCGATCCACATGCTCGACAACAAGACCACCCGGAAGCTTCTTGCCCACCTTTTTGGGATCCACGTCAAAAGCGGCCACAAAACGGTAGCCGTGTTTCAAGAAGTTGCCATGACGGATAAGGGCCGAGCCTAGATTCCCCACACCAAACAGGGCCATGTTCCACTGACGGTTGAGCCCGAGGATCTCTTTTATCTCTGCAAACAGATCCACGACCCGATAGCCAACACCGCGCACGCCGAACTCACCGAAGTAAGCCAGGTCTTTTCTTATCTGGGCTGGATTTACACCACACTGCTTGGCCAGCCGTTCAGAAGAGATCACATCAATGTCGTTGGCCATCAGCTCGTCAAGGTTCCTCAGATAGATGGAAAGACGATTGATTGTGGCCATTGGAATCTTGGCAAATTTCATACGCTGTCGTTCCTGCTGCAGCTCTCGCTGGACCTTGTCGACAAAGATATTTTAAACAAGCTGAGTTGGTTCCACAAGACCTGAATACCTGTCCCTGGGAAGCACCCGAGAAACAGCCGGATCTGCCCTGACTGTTTCTCGGGCTCTTTTCTGCCGAGTTTGGCTTAATGGGCAGCCAGTCCCACAAACCCTTGGATAAGCTTTGACGCCGGGTTGGCGTAAATGAGAATGAGACAGATAACTAGGCAATAAATACAGAGAGACTCAATCATTGCCAAGCCGATCATCATGGTGACGGTAATCTTGCCCGAAGCCTCAGGATTCCTGGCCACGCCCTCCACCGAACTCTTGATGGACATTCCCTGCCCCAGGCCGCAACCAAAGGAAGAAATGGCAATGCTAAAGCCGGCTGCCACCGCTGAGTAGAGGAAGAACTTCAAGCCAACCACGTTCTCCACCTCAGTTCCAGCAAAAGCAAGAGTGGCAAAACCCAGGATCATTACCGCCGTCAACAACAACACCTTTCTCTTCATTCAGCAAGTCCTCCTTTCTCGTAAGTTATTTTGGCCTTCTTCCAGAACCAGGCAGTGCTGGTTCAGCAAAGCATTACTGCCAGTGACTCAACGGCTGCCGAGCAGCCTGCTGTTCTAGTGTGCTTCCTCAATGGCGCCAGCAAAATACATCATTGATAACAGGCAGAAGATAAAGGCCTGCACGCCGCCCGTAAAGAGCCCCAGAAACATGATGGGCAAAGGCGCCAGGTAGAGGCCGGCCAGAAACATGAGAATGGCCAGGACCAATTCCTCTCCGAAGATATTGCCGAAAAGACGAATGGAAAGGCTGAGCACGCGGGCAAGATGGCCGATGATTTCGATTATGAATATTAGCGGCGCGATAAAAAGGATGGGGCCGAGAAAATGTTTGATGTATTTGGCACCGTGGAATTTTATGCCGATCACATGAGTATAGAACACCACTATAATTGCACAGGCCAGGGTAGTATTGAGGTTGGACGTGGGAGCAAACATGCCAGGAACCATTCCCATATAGTTGCTGATCAGGATAAAAAATGCCAGGGTGCCGATGAGCGGGAACAGGTATCTGCCTTCCTCTCCGGTAACACTCACCATAAACTCCTCGATGCCGCTGACCACAACCTCGAAAAAGTTCTGCCCTCCTCTAGG
>JAFDGZ010000089.1 GCA_019309045.1 Deltaproteobacteria bacterium
GGGACAGCGGTTGGTGCGGCCACTGCCCTGTGTCTTCAATCAGGGCCTCGGGCATCAACCGCTAACTCGGTGCAAGCGCCAGCCTGCTGGATGCGGCCTCGTGAAAAGAATATTCCACATAAAATATTAAATGAAATTTTTGCTACATTTTTTTCTTGAAAATGAAGGAGCAAGTTTGCTATAGTAAATACTGGATGTCAAAGAAGACAGTAGTCCGTGACGGCCTTGAATTTCGCCGAAGAAATTGATCGGGTTGAGGGTGGCCTTCAAGCAGAGGTACTCTTTTGAAGCCAACCTGAGTTTCCCAGAATGCTTTGCATGTCCCGCGCCAGAACTCAACCCAGTGCCAGAGCGGCAACAGTGGACCGAAGAAGTTCCTGCCTGAAATATACCCCCAGAGCCTTGGCAACTGGAGCTGTTTGACCTCTAGCGAGGCCGCAGAAAAGTGAGAGTTCTGGCGGCTCTGGCGTGGCTTAGAATGTGGCTGCAATGCCAATGTATAGCAGTGCTGTTGGGCGGAATCTGGGAAGAGCATCATTTCCCGATTCCAGGTCTGTTCTTTATCCTGGATGCTTCATGTGTCCGGGACGTGACAAGAGGTTGAAAAAATTATGTGCCGTCTGTTTGCAATGACCAGTGAAGAGCCGCAGACTCCCATGATGGTCATCCAGGCCCTGGATGTGATGCGGGAGGGCCACGATGGTTCCGGAGTAGGTCTTTTCTTTACAGATCTCGGCGGACCCTTCGAACAGTTGAACGGGGCGCCTATTCTTTCGGGCATCTTCAGCAACGAGGGCTTGAAGCGGCTGGATCGCTTTATGATGGATGTGGGCTTCATGACCAAATACAAGATTTCCATCAAGATTCCCAAAAAGCCGCCAGCTGGAGTTCCCAGGCGGGACATATATCTCGTCAGAGCCTATGAATACCCGGAAGACTGGGAAGGGTTGACCGACAAGGAAATCCAGCATCGCTTGCTGGCCACCCGGCTGCAGCTGCGGAAAATGGGTGAGGAGAAGCAGGACATGATCGTCTTCAGCTTCTGGCCGGACGTTATCATGATCAAAGAAATTGGCGATCCCATAACCGTGGCCGAATATCTACAGCTGGACCGCAGCGATCTCCAGGCTAGGGTAATGCTGGCCCAGGGTCGCCAGAACACCAACTATGCCATAAATCTCTATGCCTGCCATCCCTTCTTCATTCAGGGAGTGGCCACCATGACCAACGGGGAGAACACCGCCTTTGTTCCCATCAGGGAGTTTCTCATGTCCAGGGGCTTTCCAGGCTACATAGGCTACCAGTCAGACTCGGAGGTCTTCACCCACATTCTCCACTACAGCCTCTATCGTCTGGGCCTGGGCATCGAGTGGTACAAACACGTCATTACTCCGCTGCAGGACGAGGACCTGGAGGACCATCCCAATGGCTCCTTCCTCAAAGAGCTCAAACATTGCTGCCGCAAAATGATTATCGACGGGCCCAACTGCATCATGGGCTGCCTGCCGGACAAGACTCTCTTCGTGGTCCAGGATCGCAAAAAGCTGCGTCCCGCTGTGGTGGGAGGCAAACCCGGCCTCTACGTCATCTCTTCCGAAATGTGCGGCCTGGACGCTGCCGTGCCGGACAGGGACAAGAGCCTGGATTTTCAGCCCATGCATCTGGACACCGCCATTATCCGGCCCGATCGACAGGAGGTAAAGATATGTCGGCAAACGGAACCATTGCCCCCTCTTCACTGAGCATCAAGGATCTGCCCTGGCAGGTTCACTGGGACAGAGACCGCTGCACTCTCTGCGGCCGCTGCACCGCAGTGTGCCCGGTGCACGCCATAGAGCTGGATGTCTTTCGCCAGCGTCTGGTGGAGACTCCCCTGGGACTCACCCGGGAGCCCTCCAACGTCTACACCGTGCACTACGGCATCAGGCAGAAGACGGATCCCGCCCATGCCTGCATCGGCTGCGCCATGTGCAACCTGGTCTGCCCCAACGACTGCATTATGCCCTACCGGAGCGACGAGGCGGACAAGCTGCGCTACCACATAAACCGCGGTGGTCAACCTCGCCGCCGCGGCGGCCGGCGCAATGTGCCGGTTGGCATTCTCGACCAGATCAAGTTCACCCGCATCTCCATGCTCACCGACCCGGCCCTGGATGCTGGGCGGCACGAATTCGAGCTGCGCACCCTGCTCGGCAGAGTGCTGCCGCCGGAGAAAAACCTGGAGCTCCAGCGGCAGCAGGGCTGGATCCCGCCGGTGCGCGAGATCTACCCCCTGATGATAGGCTCCATGTCATTCGGCGCCCTGTCCCCCAACATGTGGGAGGGATTGCAGATGGGGGTGGCCTATCTCAATGAGGAGCTGGGAATGCCGGTGCGCATGGCCACGGGTGAGGGCGGCTGTCCACCGCGGCTGCTGCGCTCCCGCTTCCTCAAATACGTCATCCTGCAGATCGCCAGCGGCTACTTCGGCTGGGACGAGATCATCCATGCCCTGCCCGAGATGAAGGAGGACCCCTGTGCCGTGGAGATCAAGTACGGCCAGGGCGCCAAGCCTGGAGACGGCGGTCTGCTCATGTGGTACAAGGTCAACGAGCTCATAGCAGCAATTCGCGGCGTGCCTCCGGGTGTCAGTCTTCCCAGTCCGGCCACGCACCAGACCAAGTACTCCATCGAGGAGTCGGTGGCCAAGATGATCCAGTCCATGTACATGGCCTGGGGCTTCCGCGTGCCTGTCTATCCAAAGATCTCCGGCACCTCCACGGCCCTGGCCGTACTCAACAACCTCACCAGAAATCCCTATGCCGCCGCCCTCTGCATCGACGGCGAAGACGGCGGCACAGGTGCGGCCTACAATGTGTCCATGGACCACATGGGCTATCCCATTGCCAGCAACATTCGCGACTGCTATCTCAACCTGGCCAGGCTGGGCATGCAGAACGAGATCCCGCTCATCGCCGCCGGCGGCGTGGGCAAGCGGGGCAACCTGGCGGCCAATGCCGCCGCCCTCATCATGCTGGGGGCGAGTGCGGTGCAGATTAGCAAGTACATAATGCAGGCGGCAGCCGGCTGCATCGGCTCCGAGTCCGACCGCTGCAATGTCTGCAACGTGGGCCTCTGTCCCAAGGGCATAACCTCCCAGGATCCGCGCCTTTATCGGCGGCTGGATCCAGAGAAGGTTGCCGAGCGGGTGGTGGATGTATTTCTCTCTTTCGACACCGAGCTCAAGAAGATCATGGCGCCGCTGGGGCGCTCCACTTCCCTGCCCATTGGCATGTCCGACGCCCTGGGCATCAATGACAAGGCAGCAGCCGAACGGCTGCAGATCAGCTTCGTGGTCTGATGAGTCTTCTGGAGATGAGTATATGTATCAGAGTGAACATGAATGCTACCTGATTTATGGCATGGAAAACGGCCATCGGGTGGATTCACGCCTTCTGGAGGAGCGCATCCAGCAGGCAGTGGCTGAGGGCAAACGGTATCTGCAAATAGAGGCCTACGGCCAGCACGGCATAGGCGGCAGACTGTGGCGGGCCGGTGCGGAGCAGGTGTACGTGAGAACCACCGGCTCACCCGGCCAGCGGCTGGGCTCCATGGGCTTTGCCAACACTCTGGTGGAAGTCATGGGCCCTGCTTCCGATGACGTGGGCTGGCTCAACGGCGGCGCCGAGATCGTGGTGCACGGCCATGCAACCAATGGGGTGGCCAATGCCATGGCCCAGGGCAAGATCTACGTGGCCGGCAACATCGGCTCCCGGGGCATGACCATGACCAAGCACAACCCCCGCTTCGCTCCACCCGAACTGTGGGTTCTCGGCTCGGTGGGCGACTATTTTGCCGAATTCATGGCCGGCGGCACTGCGGTTGTCTGCGGCTATCGGCCGCAAAACCCGGAGAACGTCCTGGGCTACCGGCCGTGCGTGGGCATGGTGGGGGGCAGGATCTTCTTCAGAGGCCCCCACGGCGGCTTCAGTCAGAACGATGCCAAGCTGGTCCCCCTGAGCGAGGAAGACTGGCAGTGGCTCACGGAAAACCTGCGGATGTTTCTGGACAAGATCGACTGCAGCGAAATCTTCCAGGAGCTGGCGGAGCGCGACCAGTGGCAGCTGCTCGAGGCCAGAAGCCCCATGGAAAGGGCCGTCAAGGTCCGGCGGTCCATGAGCGACTTCCGCCAGGAGGTCTGGGACAGGGAGCTGGGCGCCGGCGGCCTCATCGGCGATCTGACTACTATTGACAGAAGTCCCATACCGGTCATCACTACGGGTGAGCTGCGCCGCTTCGTGCCGGTGTGGGAGAATGATGCCTATCTGCCGCCCTGCGAGGCAAGCTGCCCAACGGGCATCCCGGTGTACGAACGCTGGCGGCTGATCCGCGACGGCCGGGTGGACGAGGCAGTGGATCTGGCCCTGGCCTACACTCCCTTCCCGGCCACGGTGTGCGGCTATCTCTGCCCCAACCTGTGCATGCAGGGATGCACCCGCCAGTCAGCCGGCATGGCGCCGGTGGATGTCAGCCAGCTGGGCCAGGCGAGCCTCAATGCCAGGCTGCCTGAATTTCCGCCGATTACCGGCAAGCGGATCGCCATCATAGGCGGCGGCCCGGCCGGCATTTCAATGGCCTGGCAGCTGCGCCAGCTGGGTCACGAGCCTGTCATCTTTGACGTGGAAAAGAAACTGGGCGGCAAGATGAGCGGCACCATTCCCAAGAGCAGGCTCCCCGAAGAGATCGTCAATAAAGAGCTGGAGCGGGCCTGCCAGGCCATACCCCATATCCACCTGCAGCAGCGGCTCGAGCGCCAGGATGTTGAACAGCTCAAGGTGGACTACGAATTCGTGGTCATTGCTGTGGGGGCCCAGAAGCCGCGCCTGCTGCCGGTGCCCGGCAAAGAAAGAATGATCCCTGCCCTGGAATTCCTCAAGAGGAGCAGGGAGGACGACATCGAAGTGGGCGACCGGGTAGTGATCATCGGCGCCGGCAATGTGGGCTGTGACGCGGCCGCCGAGGCCCATCGTCTGGGCGCCCGGGACATAACTCTCATCGACATTCAGAAGCCCCTGTCATTCGGCAAGGAAAGGGAGGCTGCCGAGGCGGTGGGCGCTCGCTTCCGCTGGCCCTGCTTCACCAAGGCGGTGACCGCAGAGGGGGTAGAGTTGACCACTGGCGAACTGCTGCCGGCAGACACGGTGATCATCTCCATAGGCGACCAGCCGGACCTCGACTTTCTGCCGGACACGGTGAGAACCCACAGGGGCTTCATAGAAGTCAACGACATCTACCAGACCACAGATCCACAGATCTTTGCCATTGGCGATGCAGTGAGGCTGGGGCTGCTCACCGACGCCATCGGCGCCGGCCGCAAGGCTGCCAGGGCCATCAACGACATGCTGGCAGGAAAGCGGCCCACTGGAGACAGCCGCCAGATAATCGACCGCAACCGCATCAAGCTGGCCTACTTTGATCCCCGCATCCAGAGCTTCCAGGATGTGGAGCAGTGTGCCGCTGAATGCTCCTCCTGCGGTTCCTGTCGAGACTGCGGCATCTGCATCACCATCTGTCCTCAGAATGCCATTTCCAAAAAGGATGAGGGCAACGGCGATTTCGAGATGGTGGTGGATGCCGAGCTCTGCATCGGCTGCGGCTTCTGTGCCGGCGCCTGCCCCTGCGGCATCTGGACCCTGGTGGAAAATGACCCCCTGCAGGGCTGAACGGGGAGAGGGCTCTGGCAATGCTGGACTTTGCAGCCGTAAGGTGAGAATATACCGGGACAACAGGTGCGGTGAGACGACTCACTGTGTGGTGAAGGAGCAGACGGCTCTTTGCAACCTAGCGCTCGAGCTTCGCACCCCTCTAGATTCCGGCCGCAGATGCGGCTGGACTGTGGCAGGAATCCAGCTACAATGATCTGCAGCGTTCCTCTGGAGAACGGGTACATGCACCACGGTAATAATCTGGCCTTTGGGCCTCGTGCAGACCTGCCGTTCTCTGCCACAGGGGGGTGCGAAATTCGAGATATCAGGTGAATTTATGGAACAGGTAATACGTCAACTGGGTCAGCAGCGAAAGCGGTTGACCGAACCCAGCCAACTGGCTGACAGCGGCAGAATAACCGCGGTGGTTGAGGTGGCAGTGTTGTCCCTTTACAACCGCCTGACCAATCCAGTCAACCTGGACCCCCGGGAGGTGCGCCGCCATGGAGCGGTGGTGGCTTTCGGCGAGTTCGGCAGAAGGCACCTGGGGCCGCTGTCGCCGCTCTCCCTGCTGTTTCTGCAGGGGCCCAATTCTCCTCTGGGTGACAAGGATTGGCTGGAGGCCATTGCCCTGCCTCTGGAGCAGGCAGGCTGGCAGGTGAACTGCCAGATCGCTTCGGTGGAAGAGGCCGTAACCCGCGCCAGAGAAGAGCTTTTCTGGCTGCAAATGCTTCTGGACGGGCGATTCATCAGCGGTTCGCGGCCGCTGATGGATCATCTCCGGCAGCAGTTGGGCCAGGAATCTCGCCAGGGCTGCCGGTGGCCCTCGGTGCAGCAGCTGGCGGCAGACTGGCGCCAGCGGCAGAGAGCCCAGCGGGACCCCGACTATCTTCTTGAACCAGATCTCGACTACAGTGCAGGCAGCCTGGGAGAGCTCAACCGCATTCGCTGGAGCAGTGCACTGCTGTACGGAATGAACGGCTTCCAGCAGTTGGCCGCAACTGCCCCCGGGGTGTTCGCAGATCTCGGCAGTGCCGAGAACTTCCAGCTCAAAGTACGCAATTATCTGCAGCTGCTGCGCAACGCCTCAGACACCAGGCTGCGCTACCAGGACCAGGAGGAAGTGGCAGCCAGGCTCGGCTACCAGGACAGGGGCGATTTCCTGGCGGTGGAACTGCTGATGAGCGAACTGGAAAGACACTTCTACAGGGTCAATATTGCTGCCCGCCACTGCTTCGATCTGCTAACGGCCTGGCTGGAAAAACCCTCGGCTGCCAGGAGCGGCGAAACCCCGCTGAGTCCCGGCATGTTCGTGGCTGCAGGCCGCCTGGATGTGGATCCAGAACAGCTTGGCAGCAGCAATGGGCAGCTCGCTCTGGATCTTTTCCGCCATGCGGTGCGCTTGCAGCTTCCTCTGGGGTTGCAGGCGCAGCAGTGGCTGAGGACGAAGATCGCCGACGTGCAAGCGCTGGCGGCGCAGCAGGAGACCATCAGAGAGTGGTTGTGGGAGATCATTCGAGGAGAGACTTCTGAAGTTGTGGCTCTGCGGGGGCTTTACGACAGCGGCGTGCTGGCGGCACTCTGCCCCGAGCTCGAAGCCGTCCACGGACTTGTGCAGCACGACGCCTTTCACCTCTACCCTGTGCACGAGCACCACCTGCAGACCTTCGCCGAAGCCAAGAGGCTGCTGCAAGGACACTACGACCAGCAATACCCCCAGGTGCAGGAGTGGCGGCAGGAGGAGGGCAATTACCTGGTGCTGTTGCTGGCCGCCCTCATCCACGATGTGGGCAAGAGCGGCGGCCATGGCCACGCCGAGCGGGGAGGCAACACTGCCAGGAGTATAGGTGAGCGTCTGGGCCTGTCAAAGGAAGAGACCGAGCTTCTCAGTTTTCTGGTGGCCAATCACGTGCTGCTCACAGACAGTGCGGCGCGCAGGGACATTGGCGATCAGCAGATGATTCGCCACTGCGCCAGGGTGATCGGTTCCCTGGAGCGTCTGCATCTGCTCATGCTGCACTCCTTCGCCGACCTCAAGGCCACCGGCCCCAGGGCCTGGGAGCACTATCAGAACCTGCCCATGCAGGAGCTCTACCTCAACGTGCGCCAGCAGCTGGAAAGGGGCGACCCGGATGAACGAACAGTGGCTGCTCGTCTGCAGCTTCTGCGGCAACAGGTGCAGGAGCTGCTGGGCGCAGAGTTTGATCAGCAGGTGCTCGATCGCTACCTGGAGCAGCACTCGCCCAGATATGTGCTGGCTATGGCTGCCGAGGATCTGGTGACGCATCTCCGGTTGGAGGGAGAGCTTGCCGACCAGCCGCTTGCCTGGCAGGTTCGCAAGAAGGGAAACACCTGGGAGCTCACCCTGGTCAGCAGTCAGCCCCTTGGCCTGCTGGAAAGGGTGGCGGGGACTCTCACCCTGCATCGGCTCAACATCAAGAAGGCTCAGAGCCACACCAAGTCAGACGGAATTGCCGTGCAGATATTCGAGGTCTCTGCGCCAGAGGCCGAGATCGACATCCCGTGGCAGCAGGTGATGCTGGACCTGCACAAGGCCCTGCAGGGAAAACTGGCCCTGGAGTACCGCCTGGCGCTCCATGCCAGCAGCCAGCTGGCCGAAAAGGAGGCCGTGCCCACACATCCAGACGAGGTGGTGATCGACAACGACTCCTCCGACCAGTATACTATCATCGAGGTCTATACCACGGACCGGCCGGGTCTGCTCTACGGCATCACCCGAACCCTGCTCGATCTGCGCTTGCAGGTTTTCCTGGCCAAGATCTCCACCAGAATGGACCAGGCTGCCGATATCTTTTATGTCCTTACTCAGGAGGGCAAGAGAGTAGAGGATCCGGAGCAGGCAGAAGAAATCAGGCAGGCCCTGCTTTTCAGTGTCCAGCAAAGGTGACCCTTGTCGTTGACAGGACACGGTCCTGCTCCCGGAGGAAGATGACCCTTTCCTGGCTGCTCTACAACATTGCTACGCTTCCCCTGGCAGCCGTTCTGGCGCCTCTGCCTGTGGTCACCCGCCTGTGTTCGTTCCAGGGCAGGGGCGGCCGCTGGCGGCAGCGTTTCGGCAGCTACCCGGCGGCCCATATTCCCCCTGGCAGAGCCAACAGACCACGCCTGTGGATACATGCAGTGTCCGTGGGGGAGGTGGGGGTGGCCGCCACCCTGATCCAGGCTCTGGATGAGGTGCTTCCCGGCCTGGATCTGGTGCTCTCCACCACTACTTCCCAGGGACAGCAGGTGGCGGCGGCCAGGCTGCCGCAGAGGGTGCGGCGCATTTATTTCCCGCTGGACCTGCTCTACAGCGTGGCTCCGGCCCTGCGGCGAGTGCGGCCTGATCTGATTGTCTGCCTGGAAACGGAGCTCTGGCCAAATTTCCTCGCCTGCGCCAGCCACCTGGATATTCCGGCAGTGCTGTTGAACGGCAGAATCTCCGAGAGATCCTTTGCTCGCTACCTGCGGCTGCGGCCTTTTCTGGCGCCAGTGCTGCAGGGCTTTGCCGCCCTGGCCATGGTCAGCGATGCCGACGCTGCCCGCATAACTGCCATGGGGGCCCCGCCCGAGCGGGTGGTGGTGAGCGGCAACCTGAAAAACGTTGACTTGCTGCAGAGGGCAGTGCCCGCAAGAGTGGACAAGCTGCGGCAGACGCTGCAGTTGACCTCCAGGGAGCCTGTGCTGGTGGCAGGCAGCATCCGGGCGCAGGAACTTGCCTGGCTGCCTGAAGTTTATCTCGAACTGCAGCGGCAGGTGCCCGAACTGGTGGCCATATTTGCGCCGCGGCACCTGCAGCGTCTGCCGCGGCTGCAGAGGTGGCTTCGCGATCATGACCTGGCCTATCAGCTTTACAGCCGCTTGATAGATGGCGGCGAGACCAGAAAGGCCGGCGTAATCCTTGTTGACCGCATGGGGGCGCTTTTCGATCTCTACGGACTGGCGGATGTGGTGTTCTGCGGCGGCAGTCTCATACCTCTGGGAGGACAGAACATCCTGGAGCCTGCTGCCTGGGGAAAGCCGGTGTTCTATGGACCCCACATGGAGAATTTTGCCGAGGCCCGCACTCTGCTGGAGAGTGCAGGCTGCGGCTGGACAGTGGCAGACAAACAGGAGTTGCTGCACCGCTTGCAGCAGGCGCTCGCCAGGCCGCAGGAGTTCAGAGACAAAGCAGCCAGAGGCCGCCAACTATTGCAGGGCCAGCAGCACATAGCCATCCAGCAGGCCAGGATTGTCAGAGAAGTCATAAAAACGGGTACATGGTTCAAGGTGCAGGGTGCCAGTTTCAGAAGGTAGGGCATGGAGTTAAAGGCTGGGAGGCTGGCAGCTTCCGCCTTCGCCAAAGGCTACGGCGGACAGGACGCCGGGTTACCAGTTATCGGTTATCAAGTTTCAGAAACCAATTTGTACGAGTGGCTCTCTAGCCACGACCTGATAGATTAACCCTTTTCCGCTTTGAAGGCTGGGAGGCCCAAAGGCTGGGAGGCTGGCGGCTTACACCTTCGCCAAAGGCTACGGCGGACAGGACGCCGGGTTATCAGTTATCAGGGTACAGTAGAGCGCTTCGCGCCGTCTTTACTCTACGCCCCACCTGTCCTGAGCCCGTCGAAGGATGCCCTATGCTGGTTTCCCTGCACCCTGCATAGCAAAGGAACCCTATGAAAGAAGAGACCTTGCGTGAGATACTGACCGCCTTTCGGGAAGGCAGGCTGGACATGGCTGCCACTCTGGAAAAGCTGCGGACCTGGCCCTTCGAGGACCTGGGATTTGCCCGCATCGACCATCACCGCAGCCTGCGGCGCGGCTACCCGGAGGTGATTTTTGGCAAGGGCAAGAGCGCCCGGCAGATTGCCGAGATCGCCGCTGCCATGGAGAGAAGGGGCGTCAATGTCCTGGTGACCAGGGTGGATCCTCACAAGGCAGCCCGCGTCCAGGAGCAGGTCAGGGCAGCGGTGTATCATGAACAGGCGCGCGCCCTCACAGTGAGCCACGCTGACATGCCTCGCAAGGCCAGGGGTACCATACTGGTGGTGGCAGCAGGCACCTCTGACATTCCAGTGGCGGAAGAGGCGCGGGTCACTGCCGAGATGATGGGCAGCCGGGTCGAGCGGCTCTACGATGTGGGTGTTGCCGGCCTGCACCGACTGCTGCACAACCTGGAGGAATTGCGTCGGGCAACCGTACACGTGGTAGTGGCAGGCATGGAAGGTGCGCTTCCCAGCGTGGTGGGGGGGCTGGTTGACACCCCCGTGATTGCCGTTCCTACCAGCATTGGCTACGGGGCCTCCTTTGAAGGCCTGGCAGCCCTGCTGGCAATGCTGAACTCCTGCGCCCCGGGGGTGGCAGTGGTGAATATAGACAACGGCTTCGGCGCCGGCTACCTGGCGGCCCTCATTTATCAGTTGTCGGTTATCAGGAGCATAGGGCATCCAGCAATGATTGCGCGAAGCGCCATTGCTTCCCAGCCTCCCAGCCTCCTAGCCTTCCAGCCTTCTAGCCTTACTGGGGCCATCAATGGTAGCCGCAACCTTCAGGTTGCGCCAGCGGCCGTCTATACAATTACATCATGCCGCCAATCATGCCCCACGAATCGAAATCAGGACAGGCCACCGCAGTCTAAGGCAGGGCATTGGGCGCAGGGCTCAGGGCGCAGGGTAAAAGATAGCGCTATGCGCTGTACTGTACCCCGATAACCCGGCGAGCCGCCAGCCTCCTGGTCTTTAACTCCACGTC
>JAFDGZ010000090.1 GCA_019309045.1 Deltaproteobacteria bacterium
TTGCGGCTTGCGATTGCCGAGCACAGCTCCAGTGATTTCAATGCCGGGGAGGAATTTTTCCACCAGCACCAGGTGATCATATTGCCAGGCCAGGTCTAGGGCGGCCTCCAGTTCCTGCTGCTGGCGCACGATGCTGAGTCCAATGCTGGATCCTTCATTTTCCGGCTTGACTACCACGGGTAGACCGAGGTGTTCTTGCACTCGGGCTGCAGCCTCAGGTGTGTGTCGTTCCAGTATGATATATGGAGCCACAGGCAGTCCTGCCTGCTCGTAAGCAAGTTTGGACTGGATTTTGTTGATTGCCAGGGCACTGCCAAGCACACCGCTGCCGTGATAGGGAATGTCGAGCAGTTCGAGCAGCCCCTGGATGGTGCCGTCCTCCCCGAAACGGCCATGCAGAATGATCAGGGCGACATCTATTTCAGAGGCGTCACGCACCAGTTGCAGGAGATCGTCTCTGGGATCATAATGGCGCACTTCGTATTTTTTCTTGTCAAGGGCCTGGTACACCTGTTCGCCGCTCTTCAGTGATACCTGCCGTTCTGCTGAGCGGCCGCCACTCAACAAGGCCACTGTGAGCTTCGCCATTTCGCACCTCCTTGTCTGCCGGCAAGCCTGCAGACTCTGCTGATCCACATGGCGGGCGGTCGACACCATGAGATCACCGGGCAGTACAGTGTGTTAAAAGTTGGTTGGTTGTGTCGGTGGAGCAAATTCCCTCGGGTATATTGACAAAATCCTTCTGGGAATGCAACGGGCATTTGTGGGCGGCTGACAGAAAAAATCCAGAAGGGGAAAAATGGAGAAAATCGAAGAAATGTGAAGATTCACTGGTGTTGATAATGAAAATTACTCTGTGGAAACTTTTCTAAGCGGTTGAATTTAGAAAATATTATTTAAATATGGGGAAAATGTTCTGACTGCCTGCTCCTATCGAGGAAAGACTGGACAAGGCTCGGAAATATGGATGAAATTTCATTGTTGAAAACTCGAGGATCTGTTGGCGAAAATGACCGAAGATTGCATTTGACAGGTGCGCTCCCATTTGATTTAAAACCCTTATTGCTCGCCTCACCTCTTTTTGCTGTACTCATTGCTTTTTGATGAGACAGGTCCACGGACAGGCACAGATTTTCCTGGCCAGGAGCAGCAGGTGCGGTGGTCCTGCCTTATGACCGACAATGCTTGCAGGCATGGATCGACCGGCCGAGGACGGATGAAGCTGCAGGTCGAAGAGTCCAGGCTCTCAGCTGAGGTAAGATGTGCCGAAGCGTTGAATGCAAAAAGTGTGGGCAGAGTGTCAAAGAGGGTGACGCCGACCAGGTAATCAGCTCGAGGCTAATTTGAGCACATGGGAGCCGGGCACAGGGTTGCCTGACTCGAACTGGGGAAGATGACGATGGAAGAGGTCTGGAGAGAGGTGAAAAGTACGCTGCAGGCGGGAATTCCGGACCATGCTTACAATATCTGGATTGAGCCCCTGCAATTGTATTCCGTTCAGAACGGCACCATTACCCTTTCCTGTCCAAATCATTTTTTTCTCAAGTGGGTACGGGAGAACTATGCAGCCAGTATCCGCAAGGCCTGGGAGAGTTGCAAAGGAGACTCGGTGAAAGTTGAACTGCGGCTGGCGCCCAGGCAGAGGCAAGCGAAACCTTTGCCTGAAGAAGTAGGCCAACTCAAACTCAACTTGCCCGTACAGACCAATGGCTACCATCGCAGGCTCAACCAGCGGTTCACCTTCGATGAATTCGTGGTGGGCAGGGGCAATGATTTTGCCTTTTTCGCAGCACGGGCAATGGCTGAAGGCCGGGCCCATCAACTGCGCAACAGCCTTTATCTCCTTTCTGGTACTGGTTTGGGAAAGAGCCATCTTTCCAGTGCCATTGGCAACCATATACTGGGACAGAGACCGCGGGCCATGGTGCGCTACCTGACAGCCGAAGAGTTTACCAATGAGATGGTAGTCTGCATCAAGCAGAATCGGATAGAGGCCTTCAAGGATAAATATCGCCGCAAATGCGACGTCTTGATCCTCGAAGAAGTCCAGTTTCTCAGCGGCAAAGAGAAAACGCAGCTCGAGCTGGCCTATACTCTCGATGCACTCTGCCGGGATAACAAGCTGGTGGTGTTTACCGGCAATCACTTTCCCAAAGACATTCCCAGATTGAAAAGCAGGCTGCAATCTCGGCTGACTGCTGGCATGGTGACTCACATTGAACCGCCTGACTATCCCACACGCCTCAAGATACTCGAGAGAAAAGCAGCGACTGAAGGCGTGCATTTGCCGGAAGAGGTAAAGGAACTCATTGCCAGTAAAATCAGCGGCGATGTTCGTCAACTGGAGAGTTGCATCATCGGCATGGTGGCAAAATCCTCCCTGCTCGGGAGCAAAATTGACCTGAACCTCGCTGAAGAAGTGCTCGAGTCAGTATGTGACAGCCACCAGAGTGTAACGGTGGAGGGAATTGTCCGCCTGATATGTGACTATTTTAAAGTCACGCCCGAGGCGCTGAAGTCGAATTCTAGAAGAAAAACTGTGGTGTATCCGCGGAACCTCTGCATGTATCTCTGCAGGAAATATACAGAAGAGACCCTGGAGACTATTGGCAGGACCTTCAACCGCACTCATGCCACTGTGATCTATGCAGTGGACAAGATCCATGAGCAAATGCAGCGAAAGAGCGGCGTCTACAATCAGGTCCAGTTCCTGTGCGATCGTTTGACCAGGCAACCCCTGGTGCTGTGAACAGCAGCTCGACAAAACCACTGCCTTTCATCTCTTTGCCAGCCTCTTTCTAAAATTCCCTGAGAAGCCTGATGACCGCCTGAACGCCAGCATAGGCGCGGGAGCACTGTGGTTGCCTGGGCACGGCAGTTTTGTCGGCCTGCAGGTTAAATGCAGGTTTCAGTCGTCCGAATCCGGGGCTAGAAGCAAGCTGAGGCAGTTGGCTGAATGCCCGGCTATGTCATGGGGGGTGTGGAACTGCGAGTCAGCCAGTCGGTGAAGCATCTGCCGCCAGTCCAGATTGTCTGCTACAGCAGCTGCCAGTGAAATGGTGGCGGCAGCTGCCATCTGGCTGGAGTACATTGGTTCAATTGCCTGCTGCAATTCTCTGTTGTGGGGGGATTCAGCAATGTGTTGTGGAGGTGTCTGTTCCAGCCAGGTGAGCATCTGGCCCAGGGCGTGGTGCCAGGTGGCAAGTATGCCTGCAGCCTGCCACTTTTCTCGGAGTTCGACAACTTGGGATAGAGAAAGATGACAGGGATCGGGCAGTTTGGCCAGGAACTGGCTGCTGAGCGGCGAGGGTGAGGGCTGGCTCTCCGGGAAGGAGGTAATCCTGGAGCACAGTTCGTTCACCTCCGCCAGCACCTCTGCCCTGGTGGTCAAAAGGAGCGGTCTTTGCTCGGGCATTCGTCTGAGGTAGAGCCGTGACCAGGCGTGCAATCGCTGTAGAGGCTGTTCAGTGCCAGGTTTTTCACCGCTGTGCAGCAGGGAGGCCTCGAGGATATCCTGCCTCGATTCCTCGTCTTCTCCAGCGCCCAGGGCCGTGTGAAAGCTGTGCTCCAGCTGGTAAAACTGTGCCAGCCTGGCTCTGAGCTCTGAGCGCTCCCGGTCCAGTATGTGGGCCAGACAGAGATAAACTGCCGCCTCCACCAGTTCTTCCTCCTCGCTTGCCAGGCGTACGCCGCTCTGCTTCAAGTGGGCAAGAAGATAGGTGCGAGCGCCTTCAGGATCTTCCTGCAGTACCTGCGCCCTCATCGCCTCCAGAGCCCCACCGTCCTGGTGCAGCTGCCCCAGCTGCAGGTATGTCTTGAGTCCTCTGTGGACCATTTCCGAGAAGGAGGAGTCGAGTACCGGGCAAAAAGGTTCCACAAAATGACTTTCCTGGAGCTCCGGAGGCAAATTGAGGTCCCAGTCTGGCACTATTTGCAGCACTCTGATTGTGGGAAAGTAGAGAACAAGCCTCTTCAAATCGTCCTGGTCCAGAAAAGTATGGGGAAAGCAGGTGATAATGAGCGGTCCATACTCACTGTCGATGGTAGCTTCCTTACTTTTGTCTGTAGTAGCCGTCATGCGAGTTGTACTCCTCAGAAAACATTATTGTGGCTGTTCAGGGCATCGATGAGGGCAACCATGGCCTGTACCGAACGCTCGAACAACTGCTGCCCCTTTTCTCTGGTGGCATGGCCCGCGTCACCCCAGACCCCTCCAGGCCAGTAGCGTTGTTTATCCCTGACGAGAAGATGTGGGGGAAAATGCGGCTTCTCTTTGGGACGATCGCTGCCAACCAGACTGTTTCGCAAAAAGAGCATGAGGGAAGTCTCCACCTCACCGGCATGAGAGTCGTCTTTGCTGACGATGATCTCCTGCCAGGCGCGGGGAGCCACATCCAGAGCAGAGAGCACTGCCAAGCCTATTTCTGGGTGGCGCTCGAGCAGTTCCTCGCCGGTCTCCACCAGGCTGCTTATCTGCAGAGCACTGGCGTGGCCGCTGATAATGAGAAAATTGCGGAGCCCCTGGCGGTAGAGGTCGCTGACAATGTCTCGCACCACAGCTCGCAAGGTGGAGCCTCGAATGCCGATGGTGCCCGGGTGCTCGCGAGTGCTCCTCATGAGGCCATAGTGTACAGGAGGGGCGACGAAGACTTCAGTGCGGCGTGCCACTTCTTTGCAGAGCTCATAAACATGAATGGTATCCGTGCCCAGGGGAAGATGGGGTCCGTGCTCCTCTACTGAACCGCAGGGAAGGAGAACCGTTCTGGTCCTCTCGAGGCCGGCAATAAAGTCGGGCATTGTTATTTCTTCGATTATCATGGCTGCTCCAGCAGAACTGCTATCCATTGCAATGTCATCTACTGTGGAGGTAATTGTTCTGGGCCCTGGTGAATTGAGTCGCTGTCTGCAACACTTGCTGCGCTCCTGGGAGCAGGAATTGTGTCCCCACCGAGTGGCCACTGCAGTCGCATGACTCCTCGTGGTCCGGTGATCAGCAGCACCACAGTGCCAGCCCTGTTGTCGCCCTCTTCAGGAGCGACTGCCGGGCTCTTGGCAGCAAATCGTAGGCGGTATACTTTTTCCCAGGGCTGGATATAGGGGTAGAATGTAGTGATCAGAGGAGTGGGCTTGCGAACTCTTCTGACATCAACCGGGGTTTGAGGCGCTTGTCCTTCCACATGCAAGTAAAAGCGCCAGGCAGATTTCGGATTGGCCAGATCGCTCCAGTCGGTTTGCGGCAGGTAGGCGGCCAGCAGGAATTCGTGAAATTTAGTGCCCTGCTGCAGCTGCTCGTCCCAGAGCTGCAATTTTTGCTGTTCACTCAGATAGTAAGCCCTGCTATATGCTTCCACGTAAGCCCGGCGAAAGGGCAGGGAGAGATAGGTGGCAGTGACCAGGAGTTCTGTGTCCAACTTGTTGTAAAGAGTGCCGGAACGTGTCCAGCTGTCAAGCACCTGACCATAGTCTCCCTGTTCCGCAGCAGTGCTGGCTGCGGTGACATGGTCCACTCGTTGGGGCAGGCTGCCTATGGATGAACAGCTGCCGACAAAAACGAGCAAAACAACCACAGATATCAGGCGGCCCGGGCTGCGTTTTTCTCTTATGCCATGCCATAAATGTTCGCGATTCATGAGCCAATCCCGTTCCAGTGAAATAGTTGCTGCACCTCCAGTGGCTCAGCTGTCTGCTTCACTGGTGGTCTCTTTCCTGCCGTTTGCAGCTGCGGCTTCTTCAACAAAAACTCTGGCGAAAATGTCGTTCACATAACGCAGGTAATAGTGGATGTCGAAGAGGTTGTCCAGTTCGTCTCTTGATAGAGATTGAGCAATTGCCGGATCAGCTTCGAGCAGTTTTCTGAAATTGCCTCCTTCGCTCCATGCTGCCATGGCATGGCGCTGCACTGCCCTGTAGGCCTGTTCGCGGCTCCAGCCCTTCTGAGTCAGGCTCAACATGATCCTCTGGGAGTTGAAGAGACCTGCAGTGCGCTCGAGGTTTTGCTTCATCCGCTCGCGGTGGACCGTCATACCCCTCAAAATGGCTGTGGTTCGATGCAGCATGGTATCCAGCAAGATGGTGCTGTCAGGCGCTATGATTCTTTCGACTGAGGAGTGACTGATGTCTCGTTCATGCCACAGGGCCACATTTTCGAGGGCGGCGATTGCCTGCGTTCTCACTACGCGAGCCAGACCGCAGATATTTTCAGCAACGATGGGGTTTCGTTTGTGGGGCATGGCAGAGGAGCCTTTTTGAGCCTTGCCGAAGGGCTCCTCCACCTCCAGTACTTCGGTGCGCTGCAGGTGGCGAATTTCTGTGGCGATTTTCTCCAGGCTGGCCGCAATGATGGCCAGTACGGAAAAGTATTCGGCGTGACGATCTCGTTGAATGATCTGGGTGGAGATGGGAGCAGGCTGTAAACCCAGACGAGTGCAGGCAATCTGCTCCACCCTTGGATCCACATTGGCATAGGTGCCCACGGCCCCGGAAATTTTGCCCACGCGCACGGTTTCTCTTGCCTGAACGAGACGAGAGCGGTTGCGGACAAACTCAGCATACCACAGGGCAAGTTTGAGACCAAAGGTTATAGGTTCGGCATGGACCCCGTGAGAACGGCCAATCATTACCGTGTCTTTGTGCTCAAAAGCCAGCTGCTTCAGGGTGACAAGGAGGTCGTCCACATCCTGGAGCAGGATATCTGCAGCCTCTACGAGAAGCAGGGCCAGGCTGGTGTCCAGTACATCTGAGGATGTGAGTCCGAGATGAAGGTAACGACCGTTTTCACCCACATGCTCCGTGACACAGGTGAGAAAGGCGATGACGTCGTGGCGTACTTCTTCTTCGATCGCTTCGATTCGTTCAAGACTGAAGTCTGCCTTGCGCAGGATGGTCTCGGCTGCCTCGGCAGGAATTTGCTGCAGTTCGGCCATGGCGGCAACCACGGCAAGCTCCACCTGCAACCATTTGCGGTAGCGGTTTTCGGGCTCCCACAGGCGGCCCATCTGCGGTCGAGTGTAACGCGGTATCATCGGCATCCTTCAATTGCCACATATCCGGTGGCAAGGCGTCTCTGGATGCCCGCTTATATCACAGGAAGCCTGTTGGCATCAACCAACCAGGCTGCCGGGACGTCACTTTTTCCTTGCGGGGCAACAGGAGTCAGCAGGGCAAACTGGCATAAGGTGAGATGTTGTCACCCCCCTGCAGGGCTCGCTCGTTGACAGCTCTCGGCTGCTGTGGCATAGTGATTTCAGGCGACAGAGTCATGCCAGTGGGCTCTTGCACACGATTCCAAGGTGCGTCCAGGTCTAGCCCGGATATTTCATGAAATCATGAATTGTCTGCAGGAACCATTCGAGAAAAATGTGACGATGGCTTTTGGACAACTGTAAGGCCACAGGGAGGGAGAGATGATTTCGAAAGCTGAAGCTGGAATCATTTGGCTCGAGGACCTTCGCAAAGAGGACGTAGCTCTTGTGGGGGGAAAGAACGCCAACCTCGGTGAACTGAGCGGCGTTGTGGGGGCACCGGTGCCGCCAGGCTTTGCTGTCACCGGCCGCCTCTACCGCGATTTCATGGATGGGGCCAGATTGACTGCCAGAGTAGCGGCAATTCTCGAGGGCCTTGACTCCAATGAACTGGAAGAACTCATGAAGGCCTCAGAGGCAATTCGAAAAATGATAGAGGAGACGGCTATTCCAGAAGAAGTGCAGCAGCAAATACTCGGGGCCTACGATGAACTCGGACAGAGATGCCGCAAGAAAGATGTGCTGGTGGCGGTGAGGTCTTCAGCTACGGCAGAAGATTTGCCCGGCGCCAGTTTTGCCGGTCAGCAAGACACTTTCCTCAATGTGCGCCGAGTTGAGCTGTTGGATCGTGTTCGAGCCTGTTGGAGCTCGCTGTTCACCCCCCGCGCCATTGCCTACCGCCAGGAAAAAGGTTTTCGTCACGATGACGTCCTCCTCAGTGTGACAGTGATGGAGATGGTGGAGGCCAGATCATCCGGGGTGATTTTTACTATTGAGCCGGTAACCGGTGAGCTCAACAAGGTGATTATCAATGCTGCCTGGGGCCTGGGCGAGGCAGTGGTGAGCGGCCGCGTCACCCCAGACGAATACGTGGTGGCCAAAGACAGCCTGGAGATTCTCGAGAGGCATGTGGCGGAGAAAAAGGAAAAGTGTGTAAGAAGTCCAGAAGGAAAGACCGTTTTTGTGCCCGTGCCGGACAATCTCCAGAATGTACCCGCCATTACCGACGAAGAAGTCATCCGCTTGACTGAGGAGGCCAAGAATATAGAAGCTCACTATGGCACTCCTCAAGATATCGAATGGGCCATTGATGAAGATGGCAAGGTGTTCATTCTGCAGGCGAGGCCAGAAACGGTGCATAGCCTGGAGGCAGCAAAGGAGGTGGTGTCTATGGAGCCAACAGAGAGTGCGGAGATTCTCTTGAAGGGAATGGGTGTAAGTCCGGGGCTGGGCAGCGGCCCGGTTAAAGTGGTGCTCGACGTGCAGGAGATCCAAAAAGTGAGCAAGGGCGATATCCTGGTTACTGAAATGACTACTCCTGACTGGGTGCCGGTGATGAAGATATCTTCTGCCATTGTTACCAACTCCGGGGGCAAGACCTGCCACGCCGCTATTGTCAGCAGAGAGCTCGGCATTCCCTGTGTGGTGGGCACTGGCAATGCCACCGAAGTACTCGCCGAGGTGCCAGAAGTAAGTGTGGATGGTGCCACTGGCGTGGTGTACCGGGGCATTGTTACCAGGGAAGAACCTGAAGCTCCTGCTTTGGCTGCAGGCGTGGTTGCGGCTGAGGCAACCGCTACCAAGGTATATGTGAACCTGTCCATTCCGGAGATTGCCAGAAAAGTGGCGGCAGAAACTCGGGCCGATGGGGTGGGGCTGCTGCGGGCCGAGCACCTCATGCTCAGTGTTGGCAAGCACCCCAGGCTGCTGCTGGAAGAGGGGGGCGATAAGTACATGGTGGATAAGTTCACCGAGGGCATCAAGGCTGTGGCCGAGGCCTTCTATCCTGGGCCGGTGGTCTACAGATTTCTAGATTTCAAACCTGATGAATTTCTCGAGATGCCCGGCGGCGAAAAATATGAGCGAGATCATGTGGGCCCCAATCCCATGATCGGCTACCGTGGGCAGTATCGCTATATGAAGGAAGACGATATCTTTCGCCTGGAACTGCAGGCTATCCGACGAGTGAGGCAGGAGTACGGCCTCAACAATGTCTGGGTCATGCTCCCCTTTGTTCGCACCCTGTGGGTCTACCGGGAGGCAGTGAAGATCATGAGGGAAGAAGGCCTGGACAACCGGGCAGACCCCGACTTCCAGCTGTGGATCATGGTGGAGGTGCCGAGCAGCGTCTTCCTCATAGAAGAGTTCTGCCAGGAGGGCATCGATGGCATCAGCTTCGGCACCAATGATCTCACCATGCTCATACTCGGGGTGGATCGCAATGATGCTTCAGTACAGGAGCTTTACGACGAACGCGACCTTGCAGTGTTGCGGGCCGTGGCCTACTGTATAACTGTCTGCCGTAAATATGGGGTTACCACTTCGATTTGCGGTCAGGCGCCCAGTGTCTATCCAGACTACCTGGAATTTCTCATCCGCTGCGGCAGCACTTCCCTGTCAGTTAATCCGGACACGGTGGTGGCGACGCGCAAAATGGTGGCCGCCCTGGAGCGCAAGATCCAGATGGAACAGGTGGTGGGAGGCACGGTGAATCCCCGGGTGGCGAAGACTGCTATGGAGAACGTCTTCTTCTGGAGAAAGGTGGAGTAGGCTGCCGATGGAAGGCTTGATAAGATATCTCAGCCGCCGCTACCAGAGAGTTGCAGAAGTGGGTCTGGGGAATTACACTAGAGTTGCCAGGACCCTGAGCTCGCTCGGCCTCCAGGTGACGGCTACGGATATTGCTCCGAGGGCTGTTGATTTCCCGGTGCAGTTTGACGATGTTTACAGGCCGCGGCTGTCGCTCTATCTGGGTGTACAGTGCTTATACAGTATCCGCCCTCCTCCGGAACTATTGCCGCCGTTGACAAGGCTGGCAGAGATATTGGGCGTAGATCTGCTGGTAAAACCGCTAGCCGCAGAACCGCCTGACGGCACTCTGATCAATATGGACGGCAGTTTCTTCTATCTTTTTCCGGCTAGTACACGACAAAGAAAAGGACAGGCGCTTTGCAGCAAGGCTCTGTAATGGCTGCGGTATAACAGGCGTGATGAAGAACGACAAAAAGATCATTTATCTTGTTGGCGAGAGAACCGGGGAGACCGTATCCAAATTAGCAACAGCAGTTCTATCCCAGTTTGTCCCTGATAATATAATTGTTCGGCGCTTTTCCATGGTGGAAGACACTGCCTTGATGCTGTCCATTTTGAGTAGAGCACACCGGGAGAAAGCCCTGGTGGCTTACACCATAGTGGACGCGGCCAACAGGGAGTTCCTGGAGCGTGAGGCAGCCAAGAGAGGGGTGGAGACTGTTGATGTTCTCGGCAACCTGATAATCAAACTTGCACTCTTCCTCGAACAGAAACCGCTGAACATTCCTGGCAAACAGCACCAGGTGGATGCCGATTATTTTCGGCGCATCGAGGCCATTGAGTTTTCAGTGAAACATGACGATGGTCAGGCCACCCACACACTTCACAAGGCCGACCTGGTACTCATCGGGCTTTCCCGCACCAGCAAGACGCCTCTTTCTTCCTATCTGGCACAGATGGGCTGGAAAGTGGCCAATGTACCGCTTTTTCCTGACATCATGCCGCCCAGAGA
>JAFDGZ010000091.1 GCA_019309045.1 Deltaproteobacteria bacterium
ATCTATGGTCTTTGCCTTGATCTCTTCTTCACTTAGATGCGACACCGTGCCGCAGGCGCAGTTGGGACAGACGCCCTTTACCTCGTATCTTTTCTTTGCCATGACTTCCTCCTTTTCGTTAGGCAGTTTGCCGTTTTTTGCCGGTCGACAACCGCAGGGTTCTCCAGGAAAAGCTTCCGCAAGCATGGCATTGCGGCAGTTTTTCTTCCTCGGCCTCTATCTCCAGCTGGTTGGCACACGCATTACACCTATAGACACCACACTGAACAGAAGTTCCTGCAGGGATATGTTCTTTGCTCATTATCTTTTCCTTTCTATGGGTTGCTCCACCAGGCGTGGGGTTAAAAAGCATTGCTGTTCCTTACAACAAGATCTGTGCCACTATAGGCGCAGCTTCTTGAGAAAAATTAAACCAAATTATATCAAGTAGTTAATTCTCGTTGACGAGGAAAAGCCAGGAATGTCTCAACGTAATACCTGAGACACTCATGAGACACATGCGGTCCAAAACCAACTGGGCCGAGTCTCGAGTCTTGGGGGAGAATAAGCAAAGGTGGTGTTGCAGTGAAAGGCCAGCTATAAACAGGCAGCCATCAGGGTGTCTCAGGAATGTTCTTGAGACAAAAGTGTCTCATGAGACACCCTAGGACTCAGCAAGAAAGCGATAGAGGGTTGCCCTCCCTACCCCCAGGATTCTTGCCGCCCTGCTCTTGTTGCCGCCGCTTCGCTCCAGGGCAGCCTGCACCGCCTCTGAGGTGAGTTTCTTTGCAGGGCCACGACGGGGACTCCTTTTCCTCAATTCAAGGGGAAGGTCCTGTTCGTGGATCATCTTGCCCTTGCACTTCACCAGGGCATAATGAATGGCGTTTTGCAGCTCGCGCACGTTGCCGGGCCAGTCGTATTCCATCATCAAGGCAAGAGCTTTCTTGGAAAATCCAGCAACCTTCTGGCCGTCTCTGGCAGCCTCTTGCAAGAAATGCTCAATAAGAAGCGGGATGTCACTCTTGCGCTTCCTGAGAGGAGGCAGGTGAATAGGAACCACATTGAGTCGGTAGTACAGGTCATCGCGAAATCGCTTTTTCTCCACCTCCTCTTTCAGATCAATATTGGCAGCACTGATCACCCGCACATCTACCGAGATTGTCTGCTCACCGCCCACTCGTTCAAAGGTGGACTCCTGCAGCACCCGCAGAAGCTTTACCTGCATGTTTTTGGGAAGGTCAGCCACCTCGTCAAGAAAAATAGTGCCGCCGTCGGCGAGTTCAAAGCGTCCCTTCTTGGTGCGAATTGCTCCTGAAAAAGCTCCTTTCACATGGCCGAATAGCTCGCTCTCCAGCACTCCTTCAGGCAGGGCCCCGCAGTTGACTGGTACGAAGGGGCCGCCGCCGCGCTGGCTCTCGTTGTGGATGGCAGCTGCAACCAGCTCTTTACCTGTACCGGTTTCTCCTGTGATATGAACAGGGTAATCATTGGTTGCCAGTTCTCTTATCTGCTCAAAAATCTGCAGCATCTGGTGGTCCTGGCCGATAATGCCACTGAAACTCGTGAGTTTTCCCAGTCTGAGCTGCAGGCCCACCAGGTCGGTCACATCTCGAAAAGCCGCCAGCACTCCTGTAAGGCAGCCGCTGCCATCAGTCATTCCTGAGACTGACATTTCGATTCTTTTGGGCACCCCGTCTTTGGTCACTATATTGAGGGGATAGTCAACGTGCGTCCAGGAATGTGGCGTTTCTCCGCAAAAGGAGCATCTGCCGCCGCAGAATGGGCTGCCAAAGGCCTGGTGGCAATCCTTGCCCAGAACCTCTTCCTTGCTAAAGCCGGTAATCTGTTCAGCAGCTCGATTGAAGTAGATGATGCGTCGCTGAGTATCATGGGCGATGATGCCCTCCATGAGGCTGTCGAGAATGCGTTCAAGATTTTCTTTGTCAGCCAGAAGCTTATCAAGAGAAAGATCCATGCCATGGGTCTCCATGTTCAGCAATGTACAGCAGGCTTGGCAGTTTCAAAGTAACAACACTCAGGACAACACCTAGCTTATAAAGCAGAAGAGATGTCGTCAAGATTTTAAGGCATGTCTCAGTCTTTGCAAGCTGCATGTCATCCTGTTAATATGGATTCGAAGACATTTGCTCACTCCCTGCTGCCGAGCGGAAGCATCCAGTGAAGTGGAGAAAAAACATCTTTGTCACAGGCCCACCCCGGTCAGGCAAATCTACTGTTATCTCCCGCATTGTGGAACGGTTGGACAAAGGGGCCACCGGATTCTTTACCACCGAAATCAAGGATGGAGGCCGCCGGGTCGGTTTTTCCATAACTACACTACAGGGTAATCGCGGCATACTTGCGCATCAGGACCTCTCCGCCGGCCCTCGGCTGGGGAAATACCGGGTAAACCTCGAGGACCTCGAGAAAATTGCTGTACCCTCCATGGTGCCGGACAGTACCATGGAGATTGTTGTGGTAGATGAGATCGGCAAGATGGAGTGTTTCTCTGAATTGTTCCGGAAGACACTCCTGCAGGTGCTTGCTTCCGAAAATGTGGTGCTCGGCAGCATTGCCTTGCGAGGCGACAATTTTATAGAAAAGATCAAAACACGCCCCGACGTACAACTGCTGCCCCTGTCGGAGAAAACCAGGGATCTCCTTCCTGAGATTATCCTCGACAAGATCTCTGCTATCTGGAAGGAGGTCAATTCATGAACTGTGCGGTTGAAGGATAGTCTTCATGGGTACCTGCCGTCTATGCGGTGAAAACAGGCCAACCATATCAGAGGTGATTGGCTTCTGCGTTCGCTGCATTCGCACCGACTTTGCCAGAATCCGGCCGGAACTCAACAGGGTACACCAGCACAGCCGTCTGCCGTACGGCCTGCCATCTGAGCCTCCCCGGGCTGCAGACGGTTTCACCTGCAAGCTCTGCCTGCACAGCTGCTCCATTCCGGAAGGAGGTCGCGGCTATTGCGGCTTGCGACATGTGACAAAGGGCATCCTCAGAGGAGGCAGGCCCCATGAAGGTCGACTGTCTTTCTATTTCGACCCTCTGCCTACCAATTGTGTGGCTTCCTTCACCTGTGCTGCCGGCACAGGCTGCGGCTACCCGGAGTATGCCGTCTCAAAAGGGCCGGAACACGGCTACAGGAATCTCGCGGTCTTCTATGAGGCCTGCTCCTTTAATTGCCTCTTCTGTCAGAACTATCACTTCAAACAGCGCACCTCCTCAGCCGGCAACGTGCACGCCCGGAACCTGGCTGCAGCCGTGGATGACAGGACCACCTGCATCTGTTACTTCGGCGGTGATCCATCTCCGCAGGTGCTCCATGCCATCAAGGCATCGAGTCTCGCTATCCAGCGGGCGCAGGGCCGCGTTCTCCGGGTGTGCTGGGAGACCAACGGCTGCGTGCAGCAGCCGTACCTCGATAAGATGGCCTTGCTGTCGCTGCACTCTGGAGGCTGCATCAAGATTGATCTCAAGGCCTGGGATTCTGGGGTGCATTTCGCCCTGTGCGGTGTAAACAACCACAAAACCCTGGAAAATTTTGCCACGCTCAGCAAGTTGATTCCGGAGCGGCGCATGCCGCCTTTCCTCATTGCCAGTACTTTGCTGGTCCCCGGCTATGTGGATGAAGTCGAGGTAGCGGCCATTGCCGATTTCCTCGTCCGACTGGATCCTGAAATCCCTTACAGCTTGCTCGCCTTCTACCCGACTTTCTACCTGGGCGATCTGCCCACCACCTCACGCACTCATGCCCTGCGCTGCAAGCAGGCTGCTGAACAGGCCGGACTCAAACAGGTTCACATCGGCAATGTGCATCTTCTTGGCAAAGACTACTGGTGAGAAAGTCCTTCGATTCATAAGTTCAGTGGCGAACTTATTTACTCGGGACATAGTGCTGGGTGAGTAATTGCTTCAAAGTGAATCACCAAATCAGGTCACTGTAACTGCGAATCGCAGCACGAAGTCTTCACACTCTTTGCAGGTTGAGCCGAGTACGTCGAACCGTCTCCCAGGTGCTGCCTGGATATGTCGACAGACATCCACACTCATTGACAACCTGCACCAAACAATCTAGATTGCATCCAGTTGCCATGCCTCAGGGGCCTGGGTGGCGGAATTGGTAGACGCAAGGGACTTAAAATCCCTTGGGACCATGTCCCGTGCGGGTTCGACTCCCGCCCCAGGCACCAGTAAAATCAAGCCTTTACAGATACCAGCCGTAACCATAACTAGCCCACATTCGCTGCTTGGGTAACGCTATGGGTAACATCCTGTAGCTGCTGCCGTAGCCACGAGGTATATCCGGCCAGGGCCTCCCTCAGGTCCCGCTCGAAATCCGGATGCACATAATGCCTGTCCATGCCCCATTGCTTGTGGCCCAGAAGCGTCCTGCGGTAGACATCTGGCACACCGGCTCTCACCATCAGGGTGTCCGCTGTGGTTCTCAGGTCACGAAAGACGAAACCGCCTGCTCTCTTCATGCCGTAGGGGATCCCGGCGGCCTTGCAAGCATTTTTTACCCCGCCGCGAATGTCACTCAACGGTCTCCCCAGAAAGGTAAACACATACCTTGAGCGCATATCCCTGGGTATCTTCTGCAGCACACCCAGGATTTCGTCTGTCACGGGCACATCTCTGGCCTCGCCTGTCTTCGTGTCTTCGGCCCGAAGGTGGATCAGGCGCCGTTTGAAGTCCACCCGGTCCCAGGTGAGCCCCCTGGTGCCCTCCTGCTTGTTGGCCCTGTTCACAGGGATGAGTTCCCCCGGCCTCATGCCCGTATAGAGCGCCAGGTCGAAAAGGGGCCGCACATGTGGCGGCAGATGCTCCCGCAGTCGCACGTATGCCTCAAGCTCGAGCACCCGCTTTCGTACATTGCCCCCGGGCTCTGTGAGTTTGCCTACCCGCTTGAAGACCCGCACGGTTTTTCCGCTCACCATGTTGCTGTCGAAGGCGAGGTTTACCATGCGCTTCGCCTCGCCCATCTCGTAGTCCACGGTGCGCCGACTGATCCCTGCCTGCAGTCGCATCAGCCTGTAGGCTTCCAGGTCCTGCAGCGCTATGGCCTTGACTATACGGTCGCCGAATACCGCATTGAAATTCTTTATACAGTCCCGCTTGCGCCTGAGGCTCTTTTTGCCCTGAGCCTCGTAGCGCACCCGCTCCAACTCCAGGTACCACTCGCCGAGTTGGGCGAAGGTCTTTCTGCCCTCCGCCTGTATATCCAGCATGTCCTCGAGCTTGTTCTCCCGCTTCTGGGTTCTTCTGGCGGCATCGGCAGTCCTTGCCTTCTCTATGGATTTGCCCACGTATTCTTTTTTTTGCCGGCCGCCGTCCAGCCGGTACTGGATCCAGTAGCGCACCCGGCGTGACTTCTTGGCTCGGTCCATATTCTCGCCACACTTACAGACCTTGTTCCTAGTGGCTTGCTTCCTGTGGCATGTGGGGCATTCTGCGAGAATTGCCATACTCTCACGCTCCTTTCTTTAACTGAAATTTTGTTTAAAGTCTTCTCTCAGGGCGTTTTTCTTGCGGCAGCAGCAGCCTCTCTGATAGCCGCCTTCGCGTCCTTATCGCCGCTCTTTATGGCCTTCCATACTGCTGCAAAGAGCGCTGCCTGCTCATCGCTCATGTCTTGTACAATGCACCATGTTGCAGGGTAGCCTTCGTCACAGCAGTCGTAGCAGATATTGACCACTCGATCCTCTGCTTCACCGAAGGGTTTCTCCATGTAAACGCGCACACTTGCTTCACGCGCCTCTGTTGCACTCAAACCTTGCCGCTGACACATTTCACATTTCATAGTTCACGCTCCTTTCTGAAAAAGAAACCCCCACTCCAGCATGCGGCCAGTGTGGGGGGCTTTCCAAAGTCGTGAGTGTTTCCCCTGGCGCAGAACTGCCAGCCTCAAGGGTCGCCCCTGGAGGACACTCACGAGATATATGGTCTTTGCGGTTCACGTTCTGCCTTTTGGGAATTCTGGTTGACATTGGTTGTCTTAAAGACTACTATAGACTACTAAAATATCTATGTCAAGCTATTTTATTGACAAGGGACCAAAAAAACCGCTATTAAAGGAGTTATGCTAGTGAACGTCACGGTCAAAATGCCACCAGAGATGAAAAAGGCGTTGGAGAAACTGGCAAAACAGGAGTTTTCTTCTGTTTCAGGTATCCTCAAGAAAGCCGCTGAGAAGTATCTGCTCGAGCATGGGATTGACTGGAGAAAAGAGCAGTAAAGCAGTATAGACAGTTTTATGGTCCATTTTTTGCAAATTTGGCTATTGACATTTAGTGTAAAAATGGCGATTATAAAGAGTGCCCTATGGCACGACCATGCGATAAGCGCCCCTTTCGTACGCTTTTGTTGATATATAGTGCGGAAGGGGCTATTTAGCTTTTGGGGCGGTCCATGAAAAAAGTAGCAGTGATGCTTGACGGAAGATTCGTACTCAAGAAGCTGCAAGAGAGGCTTCATGAACGCCCCAGTGCTGCCCAGGTTTTTGAGTTTGCCCTTGCATGTGTTTCTGCCGACGAGCAGGAAGAGTTGCTCAGAGTCTACTATTATGATTGCCCTCCTTATGGCTTAATCGAAACAAATCCTCTATCAGGCCACACAATCGACTTTTCGCAGACCAACATATTTAAGACAGAAACGGCACTTCAGACTAGCCTGGCTCGTATGGACCATATAGCTTTCAGAAAAGGCGTTCTATCTTTTAAGGGATGGAAAATAGGTAAAAAAGCCAGTCGCGAACTTATGCGACAGCGGAGATCAGTTGTGGCAGAAGACTTAGTTCCAGATCTCGAACAAAAGCAAGTTGACATGAAAATCGGCCTCGACATTGCTTGGTTGTCTAGTAAAAACATTGTAAATCGAATCATTCTGGTTACTGGCGATGCTGACTTTATTCCAGTTATGAAATTTGCTAGACGTGAGGGCGTACAAATCGTCCTGGTAACTTTAAACCATGGTGTTAAGGCGGCAATGAAGGAACATACCGATATATTCAGAGAAGTCAAATGGCCTTCGGGTGATGGGACAAATGCCTCATCAGGATGATATCTGCTTAAAAGTCTCTCTCTCGTTATCCATAACTCATTGGCTACATCGAGGATCATAAGGGATCCTTTCACATCTCCTTCTCTTTGACTTCTATGCCGTTAGAGCGCAGGCGCTGTATCAACTGGTCAACCTTCTCTCTAGACGGCTCATTCAGTCTTATCTCTTTCGGCCTGCTGTTATAGCCGAGCCAGACATAAAGTGGATTCAGGTCTGTCAGCCACATGCTGAATATGTCCAAGTCGAAGTCAAACACCGGTTCGACTGTTCCGACTTTCTTCGGCCAGTCCAGCGCTTTGAACTGCAAGTATCTTACTGATGGTGGAGGCGCTTTCGAGACCTGCCTGCAGCCGGAATCACGGTTTGTCTCTAATGTCGTGAGTCGGCGTTGCATCATAGCCGGCCATGATCCCCTGGCGTGTCTCCTGAGTGTCATTGATGAGTCCGGCCACCTCTACACGGCACGTTTGGCGCATTCACTTTTGCGGCTTTGTCCAGGCAGTCATCCTAATGCCAGCAATCAACTGCCCTAGGTGACGGAACACCTTTTCATCCTGCAGCATCTGGCCGCCAGTTGACGGTCACGCGAAACGGCTCGGGTTCTGCAGGTTCCACAGGGAACTGGCCCGTCTCCAGCCATTTGTCCACATCGGCGGTGGTAAAAACACGGTGCCTGAGCCTGGTGCGCTCGGTTGTGATTTTGCCTATCTTCGCCTTGAGGTTGCCCTGGCGGTAGGCGGAGACTCGGCGCTTGGCCAGGGTCAGCTCTTTATCGAAGCCGTCCACATCCTTGTGGACCATGCCCCGGATCCAGTCGAGCAGGTCCGTCGACAGCAGGTGACGGCGGAGGTCGTCCGCCTTGCAGCAGTCAAGAATTTCTGCGTAGCAGGCCAGCTCGGCCAGCAGCCTTTGCACTTTCGGGAGCACATCGGCCTGCTGCTTCTTGAGTCGGTTCTGCCGTTTGTCACAGTCTTTGAGTAATGTCTTGCGCTCGACCTCGGCAGCCTCAAGCAGTCCTTTCTTCACCTTCTCGAGCGCCTTCTCGAGCGCCTTGCGCTTTGCGGGAAGATCCAGCTTCCTGAGCTGCAGCGCCTGGAGCTCTTTACCGCTTTCGCCATTGAGCACTTTGCCCAGTTGCAGTTCTTCGATGGCTGCATCAAGATTCTTCTCCTCTACCGCCAGCTGCTCCAGCTTCGCCATGAGCTCTCTTCCTGTGGATAAAAGCTCATCAGTCTTTGGCGCTGCCTTTTGGTCCCCTTTCAACCATTCGATGACTTTCCCCATATTTTCCCCCTCTCTTAACTTAAATCTGAATTGCCCCTTTGCTCGAAACGCTATTTACATAATCATACATTTCAACGGCAGCCATACATCATCCTCCGTAACTACCGTTCATAGCCATGGTAAGCTCGGGGTTCTTGGTTATCTCCTTGACGACACTCGTGCTTATCTGCTGTCCATCGAGATAAACATGCACGTTGACATTCTGTGCCTCCTGCATGAGTCTCCGCCTTTCAGCGCCAACCGGAAAATGGCCCATTTGCCAGCCCACGTAAGCTTGCTGCCAGCCATACAGTTCTCCTGCACGCGAACGCCGCCAATAGTCGCCTATTTCGACGTTACCAGTGACAGGGCCATAGCGGACATCTTTGAAATCGCCACCCTGTTCTATAATGGTTTGCATACCTGCAACAGCCTTCTTGAACTCCGCAACAGCATCAGCAAACCCGGTAACAGAAAGCCGTATACCATAGCGCCTGAGCGCCGTGGCACTTGCCCTATCCAGGATCATCTCGCCAGTATGCACAGTAGCAGTACCTGTGCGGCCAATATAGGAAATGCCAGCCTGATAGCCAGGACCACTACCCCAGCCGCCCTCTGCTTCGTGGCCCCGTCCTCCTGGTGCCGGACCGCCGCCACCTGGGCCACCAATGCCAACGTCCATCCAGCCCCCGCCCCTGATTCCTGCGCCTATGCCCCAACCACCAGGACCATAAAGGCCACCTTTGGTCAACGCTCCCGGCTGGCCGCCACCGCCGAGGTCAGCCAGAGCAGGAACTTCGCGCAATGCCTTTTCCAGATAGCCCTGGGCAAACATCGCTTTGACACGTCTGGTGAGGCCAATATCCTCCAGGCGTGGCAGCTCGATATGACGCTTGAAATATTGTACTGTGGCATAAAGTTGCCTGCCCTTTATGTAACCATAGGCGCTCTCGAAATAGTCCCGCAGCTCTTCGTCCTGACGTATATTGAGAAAATCTGCTACGGCATCACCCAGAAACGAGCCAGCAATACCGAACGCCAGCGCCGGTGCGAGAGCGCCTGCAGGTAGTCCCAGCGCCACGGCAAGAGCGCCAGCAAGTCCCCTACCTACCCGCGCAGCAGGACCAAAGCCAAGGCTGGCATCGAGGGCGCCCGGGATGCCGCCCATGAAGGCACTGCTGAGTATCGAACGTGAGCCCAACCAGCCACCAAGAAACTGGGCGGGAGTAATGGTTCTATCAAGCGTGAGATTCAGTCCACGCAGTCCGATCATGCCCCATGCCCTTGCAGAGCCCTGCAGGAAGCCTTGCAGGCCACGGTCTGGCAGATCGTTTATAGCACTGCGCAAGGCGTTAAAAGCACGCGAGTCCCTGTCGCCGCCACCACCTATGCGCTCGCGGATAGCATCCGCCACCTCTTTAGGAATGATCATCTCGCCTGGATGCGCTATGACAGGGATGCCCCTGTCGCTTCCCCTTACATTCCAGATACCTTCACTTGCCCAGATAGCAGACACCCAGTCAACTATCTGCATTGCTGCAGCCTCTGTGGCCATCCTGGTTATGGTGCGGAGAAATTCATCCAGCATATTGTCCAGGAGGTCTTTGAACAGGTCGCCTAGGTCGTCGAAGTTTCCTGTGAGCAGATTGTAGAAACTGTCAGTCCATGCGCTGCTGGCACTCGAGATGAAGCTTGAAAAATGATTGTAGGCGACAGCGTTGAAATCGCCAGCCTCACTGCTGTAGCGCTGCCAGTCGGCTACGAGCCTGTCTATAAATGAACCGTGTTCAGCTATCTCCTCCTGTCTTAACTTGGCGCGCTCGCCATAATACCACTGGTCCAACAGCGCCACTCCGTCGGCATAGTTCTGATCCATCTGTGCCAGCGCTTCCAGGTGCGCCTTCTTTTTACTGTACTCCTCATCGAGGCTGGCCAGCTTCTGCTCATATGTCTCATCACTCATGGCGCGGAGAGCATCTTCGAGGCCATGGTAGATTTGCTTTGCCTCATCTGTATAGCGCTGCTGCTCTCTTTTGAGCTCCTCCAGTCTCTCCTCTTCCAGCTTGAGCATTTCTTCGGCATAGTCTTCTTCTGCCTTCAATTGCTTTTCGTGATTCTCCACAAACCATTTGAGCTGCTGCAGTAAATTTTCACGGTAGCGGTCGAGTGATTTATCAGCTTGCCTGGCGAGCTCCTGATAGTATTTCCTGTCCTCCTTCTCCTTCTGCTTGTTGGCGTCTTTTGTCTCAACCAGTACGTCTTCAATGTTGTACTTCAGCTTCTTGACTGCCCTGTCACTTTCCTTGATCTCAGTGTCTGTTGTACTTTTGGCTATCTTTTCCTTGTCCTTGCCTGCATCCTTGTAGGCCCTTACTACTTTCTTTACACCCTCTTGCTGGGCTTCAGTCGCCTCCTTGGCGGTATCCTCGAGCTTCTTG
>JAFDGZ010000092.1 GCA_019309045.1 Deltaproteobacteria bacterium
TCCCCGGGGACCTGCCACAAGAGGCAGAGACCACTGAAGTCCCCTCCACAACTCAGCTCGGACACGCTTTAACGTGACGACCGGGTTTGAGAGCATCTCAGACCCCATGGTACTGATAATAGGCAGCACAGGTCCCCTCACTGGAAACCATACAGGGACCATATGGATTAGAAGGGGTGCAGCTGCTGCGAAACAGTGGACAGTCAACAGGGGTACAACTGCCGCGAAGCACTTCACCGCAGCGGCAGCCTGGGTGTTGGCGGACAGTTGGAACTTCCAGGTCAAAGTGGAGCTCGGCATCATGCTCCCGGAAGTCTCTCTTCAGGCGAAGCCCACTGCCAGGTATGCTCCCCAGGCCACGCCAGCTGGCATCAACCGTGTCGAAGACCTCGGCCATTAGCTTTCGCGCTCTTTCATTGCCCTCAGAATTTACCGCTCGACTGTACTGAATCTCCACCTCACTCTCACCGCTCTCGACCTGGCTTATGAGCATGTAGATGCTCTGCAGGATGTCCACCGGTTCGAAACCGCTGACCACGCACGGTTTGCCGTACTGCTGCGCCACCTTCCGGTAGGGTTCGATGCCGATGATGGTGGTCACATGTCCTGGACAGAGAAACCCGTCGATGTGCACATCTTCGGCAGCCAGCAATACTTCCATGGCTGGCGGCAGCAACTTGTGGGCCGAGAGCAGGAAAAAATTCTGCAGCCCTTCCCTGTTGGCTTGCCTTACAGTAGCAGCAATTGTGGGCGCCGTGGTCTCGAAGCCGATGCCTACCATCACCACCCGGCGCTGGGGATTTTGTCGGGCGATTTCCAGGGCGTCAAAACCTGCATACACCACCCGCACGTCAGCCCCCCTCGCCTTTTCTCTGTTGAGCGAGGACTCCGAACCCGGCACTCGCATGAGATCACCGAAAGTGGCCACGATCACCCCAGGTTGGCGGCACAGGGCTACCGCCCTGTCGATGTCCTCTGCAGCAGTGACACACACGGGACAGCCAGGACCGGATATGAGAGTTATGGTCTCCGGCAGCACAGACCGTATGCCAGCGCGGAAGATGGCCATGGTGTGAGTACCACAAATCTCCATCAACCTCGCGGCAGTGCGCGAGCGTTCGCCTATGGCTCTGATGATTCTGCCGGCCAGTTCTGGGTCGCGGTATTCATCCTGATACTTCATAGTCAAAGATCTCTTTGAAATAAGAAAGCGTCTTCCTGGCCTCCTCTGGATCCACCAGATGAATGGCATAGCCGGCATGGATGATGAGGTAGTCACCCACCTCAACCGTTCCGTCCAAAAGGTCCAGACAGACCTGGCGCCTCACATCACCCATCTCCACAGTAGCCATGTTCTGTTCAACCTCGACAACCTCCATTGGAATGGCAAGACACACTGCCGCCCTCCTTTTTTCAACCCTCACCGTCTGTGGACTTCTCCAACAGCGCTGCCCCGATCACCGCCTGCCCCAGAGAGATACCGCCGTCATTTGCAGGCAACAATCGAGGAGTATAGACTTCCAAGCCAACGGCTGCAAGTTTCTCTTGCAGCCGCTCAAGAAGAAAGACATTTTGCCAGACTCCACCGGAACATACTACCCTGTGGAGCCCATGTGCTGCTGCCAGTCTGCTGCAGGCCTCACTGAACATCTCCACCAGGGTCTGGTGAAATTTACCGCTCAGGTAGCCCACAGATCTGCCTGCTGCTATATCCTCCACCAGCTGCACAAATATCATTCTAGGGTTGAGCAGCAATCTCGTAGAGCTTTGCAGCAGCTCGTAATCGTAATGATCTTCAGTGGGCTGCAGGCACTGCTCCAGTTCTATGGCAGCCTGTCCCTCGTAGGCAATACGATCCCGAAGTCCCAGCAGAGCGGCAACCCCGTCGAACAGTCTGCCGCAGCTGGATGTCAGAGGGCAGTTCACCCCGGCTTTCATCATCTGCACCAGTATCTGCAAGTGTTGCCGCTGCCATCTCTGCAGACCAAGGTCCCGACGTTCCAGCAGGTCATCGCCAAAAACAGTCCAGAGATAGGCCACAGCCATACGCCAGGGCTCCTTTATGGCAGCCTCCCCCCCGGGCAGGGGTACGTAGTCGATATGGCCCAATCGCTCATAGCTCGTCTCCTCCACTGCCAGCAGTTCCCCGCCCCAGATGGCGCCGTCTTCTCCGTAGCCGCTGCCATCCAGGGCCAGACCGAGCACCCTGCCCTCGATTCCATGCTCAGCCATGCAGCTCACCACGTGGGCATGGTGGTGCTGCACTGCCAGGGTGGGAAGTTCTTGCTGGGTCACAGCCACCTCGGTTGTCAGGTAGTCTGGGTGGAGATCGTGGACCAGCAACCGGGGGGAAATTTCCAGAATTCGTTGCAGGTGACGCACAGTGTGCTCCAGGAACTCTAGCGTCTCCAGGTTTTCCAGATCACCTAGATGCTGGCTCACAAAAGCGCGATTTTCCTTGGTGAGGCAGATGGTGCCCTTCAATTCCCCCCCGAGCGCCAGGACTTCCGCTACCGGCTTTCTCAGAAAGATGGGCGCTGGCACGTATCCTCGCGAGCGCCTGATCTGTCTCTCCTCACCCCCTGTCACCCTGACCACAGAATCATCTGTTCGCTGCAAAATGTCTCTATTGTGCATCAGGAAAAAATCGGCAATGCTGCCAAGGCGCTCCAGGGCTTCCTGGTTGCCGATGGCGATGGGCTCTTCGCTAATATTGCCGCTGGTCATCACCAACGCCAGAAATCCATGTGACAGCAAGAGATAGTGGAGCGGCGTGTAGGGCAGCATGGCGCCAAAGTAGCGGTTTCGCGGAGCTACCTCGGGGGCAATAGGGTTTCCCGGCCGTTTTCGCAGCAGCACGATGGGCCGCTGGGTGGAAGTGAGAAGTCGTCGCTCCTCAGCAGTCACTATTGCGTAGCGCTCAACTTCTTTCATCCCCGGAGACATGAGGGCCAGGGGCTTCTCCTCTCTCTGCTTGCGGAGCCTCAGCCTCCTCACCGCCTCATTCTGAGTGGCATCGACTGCCAGATGATAGCCACCCAGTCCCTTGACTGCCAGGATCGCCCCGCTGCTGAGCTGCTGCGCTGCAGCAGCAATCACATCTGCTGTCTGGATCTCGCTGCCGCCGCTGTCTGTGAGCCAGAGCCGAGGACCGCACTGCCAGCAGCCGTTTGGCTGAGCGTGAAACCGTCTATCCAGAGGATCATGGTACTCACGGCTGCAGGCTGCACACATGGTAAAGGGAGCCATGGTGGTGTTGGGACGATCATAGGGGATATCTCTTATTATGGTGTAGCGAGGTCCACAGTTGGTGCAATTGATAAACGGATAGCGGTACCTTCTGTCCTGCTCATCGAAAAGCTCGCGCAAGCAGTCGGCGCATATGGCGGAATCGGGTGAGATGAGTGCCCTGCGCTCCTGGCCGGCCTTGCTGGCCCTGATCTCAAAACTGCCATAGTCCGCCGGCGGCAGTGTTTCCACGTCCAGTCTGGTAATGCGGGCCAGGGGCGGCACTGATTGCGGCAGCTCTTCCATAAAGCGCAGAAGATCGGCGTCAGCCCCCTGCACTTCCAGGATGACGCCGTCGGAAGTGTTCGCCACATAGCCGCACAGTCCGCAGGCATGGGCGAGTTGATAGATGAAGGGCCGGAAGCCTACCCCCTGGACAACTCCCTCGATCCGAACCCTAAATCTCTGCACCAGTCGCATCCGTCTTGCGGTTTGAAACCTGGCTTCGCAGCCAATTGTACCAACCAGACAAGCCCTCGCCGGTGCGGCAGGAAATCTCCAGAATTTCCAGGCTGCTGTTGAGCTGCAGGGCGCGCTGCCTGATCTTGCTCACATCGCAGTCCACATACGGCAGCAGGTCGATCTTATTGATCAACAGTACACTGGCCTCCTGAAACATGAGTGGGTATTTTAGAGGCTTGTCGTCACCTTCAGGAACACTGAGAAGCATGACCTTTACATCTTCTCCCACCTTGAATTCAGCCGGACATACCAGATTTCCCACGTTCTCGATCACCAGGAGGTCCAGCTCTGCTAGCTGCAGGGCGTTGAGGGCAGATTTTATCATGCTGCTGTCCAGATGACAGGCTCCGCCTGTATTGAGCTGTACTACCTGAACTCCCCTCTGGCTGATGCGTTCCGCATCATAAGAAGATTGAATGTCTCCCTCCACTACTCCTATGCGGATCTCATCCTTGAGTGTTTCGATGGTGTGCTCCAGCAAAGAGGTCTTGCCGGCGCCGGGACCGCTCATCAGATTGACCACAAAAAGACCAGCCTGGCGAAATAGCCGACTATTTTCTTGCGCCAGCTGCTCGTTGGCCTCCAGGATGTTGCGAACTACTGGAACTTTGACTGCCATATCTTCTCCTCATCCTGCACCCTTCATTACTGGATATCCCTACTGTTCATTCTCCCTCAAAACTCTCCAGAGTCAGTTCCCTGCCGCTTTGCAGCTCCACTTTGCCGCTGCCACATTTGGGACAGCTGAACAGCAGATCTGTCACGGAAAACTCATGATCGCATTCGCGGCAGCGGCAGATGGTAGGCACCTTCTCGATATCCAGGCGGGCGCCCTCGGCCAGGGTCCCTTTACTCAGAAGTTCGAAGCAAAATATGAGGGATTCAGGCACCACCGTGCTCAGTTCACCCACCTTCAGGGACAGCGACAGCACGCGGCTGACTCCATGGGCACTGCCCTCCTGAATGACAATATCAAGAAGATTTTGCGCAATTGCCATCTCGTGCATGAGCACTCTCACTTCCAGCAGCAAGGCTATGCACCCTCTCGCCACCATGACTCCGATACATACCCATAACCTGCCACTTCCGCGCCCAGCTAAGCGCTGTGCTGCCGGCATTCACTCCTGTGGTGACTCCGGATGAGGAGGGGGCATCTAGAGACCGGCTTATACCCCCTCAAGGAAAGAGGTGAACTGGCTGGGACCATGGTTTTCTATTGGCACACTTCAAGGCGAGCCACCCGAGCCCATCTTGGCAGCTCTACTGCCGAGTCTCTCTACGATTTTTTCATAGTAGCGTTGCTTTTCTTCCCAGGCCACTGGCACCCTGCGCATCATGTTCAGCTTCATGACCAGGAAATTGAGCCTTTTCAACTGCTTGTACTTTTCTACTTCACTGCTGCACGATAGCAGTAATTCTTCAGTAGTCAGTATTTCCTTTTTCAGTTCCACTTCCGGAGGGAGACAGTTACTATTCTTCAATATTTTGTAGGCTAACCGAAGGTCATCAGGGATGTGGCTGTCATCTTCCAGTTGTAATGGTTTGCCCATGCCTGGCAGATTTTCGAAGTCGCCTCTCCTCTGGGCCTCGCGAATCCGCTCCTCAGCCAGCCGCTCAAACGCAGCAAAAGCACTGCTTGCCGCCATAGCAAACTCCTTGCGCTAGTGCCTGCAGAATTACTCCTTCCACATGGTCATTCTGGCTCCGCTAACTATCGCTGAGTTGACACGTGAAATCAAGTACAAAACGCACGGCCACCTTGCTCATTGTTAGCTTATCACCATCCGCGCGTCTGTTGCACTATCTTCGCTTGCAGTCTCGGAGTACTGTCCAGCCAGGAGATGCTTCCCCAATCCTGCCTCGAGATGTTGCAGCGATTATCCAAACTTGTTCTGGAGAAAGTTCCATACTGCTGAAGGCTGAATTCCGCAGCACTAGAAAGCAAGGGCTTCTAGAGGTAAATATCTGCTGTCGAGTCCAGAGTCGTTTCTCACTTGCCGGCGGCGGCCTGATGCTCAGCTCTCATTTTCTTTGCGAGTTCGCGAATTTCTACCAGGTCTTTTTTCATCTTGGCAAAGCCGTACCAGGTAGAATAATCATAGTTCAGATGAAAGGCTCCCTGAAAGGTCTTCATTCGGTGATCCATGAACATCTCATACAGGATCTCTTCAGCCTTGGTGTTGACGTCATAAAAGGTCAAGAGATCCGGATACGCTGGGTAGTCAGGCCGTCGTTCAATAATCCCGTCCTGATATAGTCCGGCTATGATCTCTATGGCTTCGGCAAAAAGCTTGTCTGCCTGCTTCAGCAGCAGATCAGCGTTCTTCATGTTTTGATTTACAAAATCGGCTGCATGACATTTCTTGCAGGTGTCAACAAAGCGCTTTCGTTCAGCCTGAAATTCTTCTTCACTGAGGCGCGCCACTTTACCGGCTTTGACCACAGACAATCTTTCAGTAGCTTTGCCACTGGGATCCAAAACTCCCAGGCCTTTCAGAATCGTAGTGCGATATCCCAGCCATTCCTCATCTTTTTCTGGCAAGCGCACAGCCAGAAAACCCCAGGCAGAAAAAACCCGATGATCGCCATTCTGCATGTGGCACGTCTGGCATTTCGGAGCCCGGTCCTTGTTTTCAGCGTCAATGGTGCGGTTGAGCAGATAGGTGACGCCATGCTTCGAACCCGACCACATCTCCCACTGAGCATGGTCAAAGCCCATATGGCATGTCATGCATGCCTCGGGCTCGGATGCCTCTGCCTTTGAGAACCGATGACGCGTGTGGCAGTTCTGGCAATCCATGCCGTAGCGATAATATTTTCGAGACTCTACTTGTCGAGCCTCGCTGTCGGTCAAACCCAGGGTATGACAGCCACCGCAACCTTTCTGACCTTCGATGAACGACTTTGGCTGCATGTGTGTATAGGGCATTGCATTGAGCGCCACCAGACCGAGTGCATGCTTGCCGCTGAGATACTGCTCTGCCTGTTCAGGATGGCACTTCTTGCAGGTATTGATGGTGGGCAGTTGAACTTTGGCCACATCAGTCCTATCCACATGCTGGTCGCCATGGCAGTCAGAACAGGTGAGCGCCTCCGACATGGCGCTCCTGTTGAAATCTTCTACCTGTTTTGGGGCGATCTTGCTGTGACATTCTTCGCACTTGGAAGGCAGAGCCAAAACAATATCTGCCAGCAAAAAAATGGAGGCCAAGAGACTCAAAACGATTGCTGCCAACTGTTTTTTCATGCTTCCCTCCTCCTCAGACCTGCAAGTATTCTAGGCAAAAATGCAGTCCAGCTTGGCTGTCACCATTGCTCCCGGTGTCTTCGACTGTTTATCTCCTGTACTTATGCTGGTTTTGTCTCGTTATCAACGCTCCTGGAGCAGTCATGGTGGGTCTCTTTTACCACGTTATCTGGAAAACAGGCAACCACCCCTGCAAAAAATAAGGGACTTTTGTTTTTTGCCAGGAAGCCACTGTAGAGTAGCCAACTCCTCCCTGCTGCGAGCTCGTCTCGAATCGTGCTCCCAGGACGACAGCCTTTACCCCAACAACACTGGATGATTTAATCTGCAGGAAAATAATAATTAAAGGCGGTTTTTCAGAAATGACTGAAGGTTATGATACTTGCGCAATCCTGAAGACTGCAGCCAGCAGACCTGTCAGATGGCTCCAGGCAATACAACAATAGCTGGCAGCCTGCCAGATTAGCCTCAGCTCACTCCTTCGTAAAGTTTGCGACGCACAAAAAGATCGACAAGGTCGGCGTCGAGCTTGCCCTTCGCTGCTTCCTCTTCGAGAAGTTTTATCGCTTCTTCGGCCCGCATGGCACCGCGGTACGGACGGTCGGTAGCGGTCAGGGCGTCGTACATGTCGGCCAGCCCAAGAATGCGCGCCTGAATCATGATGTCAGGAGCCTTGAGTCCTAGAGGATAGCCGGAGCCGTCCAGTTTTTCATGGTGGGCGGCAGCAATGAGAGGTATTCGCTCGAGATCTCTGGTAAAAGGAATCTTGTTGATGATGTTCAGGGTGTGGAGTACATGATTCTGAATCTCCTGGTACTCTTCTGTTGTCAGGTTACCCTCTGCTACCGTCAGATGGTGCACCTCTTCTTCAGTGAGGTAGGGGTTCTGCTGTCCCCTGGCATCTCTGTATGTTTTCTTGCCAATAGCCAGAATTCTTGCCGCCTGCTCGGGGCTGATGCTCCTGCAACAATTGATGTGGCGAATGAAGCGGAGATCCTCCTCCACCTCAGCCACAACCCTGTCCACCTCTGCTCTTACAGCTTGTTGCTCGAGTTCGTGGTGGTGCTGCCTCTCAACCTCGCGTATACGCGCCAGCTTTATGGCCTCGAAACGGCTGACAATAAGATCCAGCGCCGCCGGGGAAAGCCTGTCCACCCTTTCCAGCACCTCTTCTCTGACACCAATTTTACCTATATCGTGGAGCCAGGCCGCATAGTGCAGTTCTTCCATCTCCTGCTTATTGAAATAGACATCAGCCAGAGGCCCTTCTGACTCCTGGTTAACTGCCCGGGCAAGACGGAGACAATAGGTGGCCACCCGACGCGAATGTCCTGCAGTGTGAGGGCTGCGAGCGTCTATGGCTGAAGCTGAATAGCGCACCAGAGCAGCAAATACATCGTGGATGGCTCTGATGAGCTTGGCATTGCGGATGGCCACTGCCGCCTGAGACGCCAGAGAGGCCACCAGTTCCTCCTGTTCCGGCTCGAATACTGTTACCCGGCCATGGCTGTCCAGGGAGTTGATGAGCTGCAGGACACCGATGATCTCATTCTCGTGATCGCGCATGGGCACCGTCAGCATGGAGCGGGTTCGATAATTGTTTCGCTCGTCAAAGGTAGGATTGAAGCGGTACTCTTCCTTACCTGAGAGCTTGTAGGCGTCAGGAATGTTGAGCAGTGTCCCATTGATGGCCACGTAGCCGGCAATGCTGCTGGTATCCAGAGGGATGGGAAAGGGGCGAAAGGCCTCGGGCAAGACATTGTTGCGACTGGCGAGGGTATCGTTCTGGGCCACTTCGAAGCGGAGTTGATTCCCCGCTTTGATGTAGAGACTGCCAGCGTCGGCCCTGGTAAAATTTCTGACTTCCCGTACTATGAGGTCGAGGAGGCTCGGTAAATGGGTCTCACTGGAAAGAGCGATGCCTATCTGGTTCAACTTCCTGATTTGCTCTTTGAGAGAGTGTATCAAGAACCTCTTTCCTCCCAGAAGCAGGGCCCCTGCCGCCGGTAAATTGCCTGCTCAGCCATCAGTCTTCTCTCAGCAGGGGATAAAGCGACCAGTTTCTTTGACGTCGTAGCCCCCCAGGGCAGTGACCTCATCTTTGAACTCTCGAGTAGCAATGATGTTTAGCAAGATCTGCACCAAATCCGTCTCCAGGTGTACAGCAGGAATTACCAGATCATAGCGTTCGGTGACCACAGGGATGAAGTCGAGTTCCAGGGCCCTGGCTGCCGCCAGAATACCCATGCCCACATCACTGCTTCCACTCAGAACCGCCACTGCCACTGCCATATGGGTGTATTCTTCGCGCTGGTAGCCTTCCACCTGCTCAGGGTCCACTCCCAGTTTCTGCAGCTGCCAGTCGAGCAGAATTCTCGTGCCAGAGCCAGGTTGTCTGTTGACAAAGCGGACATCGGCCCGCCCGAGATCGGCTAGGCCACGAATTTGCTTGGGATTTCCCCGGGCCACTATCAAGCCCTGTTCACGGTGCACCAGGTTTACCAGACGCACATCCATCCCCGGCAGGTAGCGCTGGATGTAAGAGACATTGTATTCACCAGTTTCTGTGTCGAGCAGGTGGCAGCCAGCCAGATGGGCATTCCCTTTGCGCAGCGCCAACAAGCCACCGAGACTTCCCACATTGCTGGAGGCGAGAGTTACCTCAGGGTGATATTTCCTCAGTAGATTTGTGATCAGATCGAGAGTCATGTCATGGCTTCCCACCACTACCAGGGTGCGATCTATGGTCTCTCTGGGAGTGAGCAGGACAACGGGCTGACTCTCGTCTTCAGAGACTCCCTCTACTGTATCTGCTATGCGCAAAAACCCTGCCGCCCGCGTCAGAGAAGTGATGGAGCCGGCTCCCCTGGCCAGGGGTGTGGCCACAAGTTTTTTCCCCACGCGACCTACCTGCACTCTGACAAATTCTTCCACCCCGAGTTTAGAAGGGATTTTCTGGCAGGGATGGGCCTCCACCTTTTCGGCCTCGGGTTCCACCAACCCCTGCATTCTGTAAAGCAATGGCCGGACAAATTGTTCCAGGCTGATTACAGCTGACACGGGATAGCCAGGATTCCCCACGACGGGCACGGAATTCACCTCACCCAGGACAGTCGGTTTGCCTGGCATTATAGCCACCCCGTGGACCAGCACTTCTCCCAGCTCGGCAATGAGGTTTGCCGTGTGATCTTCAGAGCCAGCCGAGGAGCCGGCATTGACCAGCACAATATGGTA
>JAFDGZ010000093.1 GCA_019309045.1 Deltaproteobacteria bacterium
AACTGACAACCAATGATCAGAAAAAGTGCCTCTGGTACAGGTGAAAGATCTCTGCCTCTTCATCTTCGTGCAGCAGGCGGAGCGGTTTCACTCCCTCTTTGCAGAGATAGTTCACCGACGTTCCGTACAACCTGCAGATCAGAGGCCTGACCGGATAAATGGAGCACCCTTCCTCTGTGAGGTAAGGGCAGGTGGTGCCCTGAGCTGGCTGTGGTTTTCTGCCCCGCTCCAGGAGGAACTGTTTGATGCGCTCCGCTTCTGCTTTTGTCTGCGAAGGCACACCAAAGCTGCGGCAGCACTCGTGACATCCAGGCGTGCACATGAAGTCCGGAATAAGCTGATAGAGATCATCCAGCTCCATGGTAGTTCCCTGCCTTATTGAGAGATTGTTTGAAACGATATTTTTTAGAGGTTGATGGCAAAATGAAAGTGCACCTGATAACCAATATCGGTAACCATGCGTGACAGGGGATTGGAGGCATGGCAACGAGACGGTAGCCGCAGGCTTTAGCCTGCGTTGTCCGGTGTTGATATCGATTTCGAGAAGCAATAGCCCCGTGACACCGTTGTAATATCGGCCGCAGGCTTGGCTTTGAGGCTAGCCAGCAGCAGCGCGGCGGTAAAGGGGGTGCACTTTCATTTTGCCATCAACCTTTGGACCTTAGTATTTTTACCTTCAAAGATAGGTGAGCCAGTGCTCATATCTGGCTTCGTTGCCCTTGACTACCTGGAAAAAGCTTTCCTGGAGCTTCCGGGTCACCGGCCCGGGGCGTCCTTGTCCGATGGTGCGCTGGTCCACTTCTCTAACCGGAGTGATTTCCGCCGCTGTGCCGGTAAAAAACACCTCGTCGGCCATGTAGAGTTCATCTCTGGAAAAACGCTGCTCCAGCACCTCGATGTCGAGATCGCGGGCAATAGTCATGACTGCATCGCGGGTAATTCCGGCCAGAATCGAGGTTAGAGGGGGTGTTCTGAGCACACCCTGGCGAACCATGAATATGTTTTCACCGGTGGCTTCACAAACGTAGCCTTCGGTGTCCAGCATAATGGCTTCGTCGTAGCCGTCACGGGTGACTTCCAGTTTTGCCAGGATGGAATTGACATAGTTGCCACAGGCCTTCGTCTTGGTCATCATGATGTTTACATGGTGGCGGGTAAAGGAAGAGATCTTGGCCCGTATTCCCTTGCTGAGTCCTTCTTCTCCCAGGTAAGCGCCCCACGGCCAGGTCACAATGGCTACTCTTATTGGATTATCCTGCGGATGGAGCCCCATGGCACCATCACCGATGAAGACGAGCGGTCTGATGTAGGCTGCCTTCTGGTTGTTCGTTTTCAATGTTTCCAGAATTGCCTGGCTGATCTGCTCCTGGGTAAAAGGAATCTGCAGCATGACGGCGTGGGCGGAATGAAAAAGGCGCTCTACATGCTCCGGGAGGCGAAACACGGCTGAGCGGCCATCTTCACACTGATAGCAGCGAATGCCTTCAAACACTCCGAGTCCATAATGGATTGTGTGAGTGAGGATATGGACATTGGCCTCGTCCCAGTTCACAAAGGCTCCGTCCAACCAAATCTTTTCTGCTTTTTCGACCATAGTTGTTCTCCTCTGCAACAGATTGTCAAACAGGGCAATATGGTGCTGCAGCCGCAAGACCTGCACTGCTGTCGGCGGATGCTGTCGAGTGCAGATCAGCCTGCGCCACTAATAGGTATGTTGGAAAGGCAATCATGCAGATTCCTTCATCCCTGCTAGAGACTCGCTGTAGGGTTCTCGGGCAATGCCTCTTTCCGTGATAATGCCGGCAATCAGATGATGGGGAGTAACATCAAATGCAGGATTCAAGGCCTTTACCCCCGGGGGAGCCACCTGCTTGCCCATAACGTGGGTAACCTCCCGGCTGTCACGTTCTTCTATAGGTATATCTGTGCCGCTGGCCAGAGCAAAATCTACTGTGGACAGAGGCGCGGCCACATAGAATGGCACACCGTTTTCTCTGGCAAGAACCGCCACCGTATAGGTGCCGATTTTGTTTGCTGCGTCTCCATTTGCGGCGATGCGATCAGCACCAACCACAACAAGGTCTATCTGGCCGCGGTTCATTAGATAGCCAGCACTGCTGTCCGCAATGATGGTTACAGGAATGTTTTCCTGCTGCAGCTCCCAGGCGGTCAGACGGCTGCCTTGAAGAAAAGGTCTGGTTTCATCGGCAAAAACGCGAATATTTTTTCCCTGCTCCCGGGCGGCGCGTATGACCCCGAGGGCAGTTCCGTAGCCGGCTGTGGCCAGTGCACCGGCGTTGCAGTGGGTAAGCACAGCAGCCCCGTCTGGAATCAACTGCTGTCCGTGATGGCCAATCTGCCTGTTCAAGGCCTGGTCTTCGGCGAGCAAACGGTCTGCTTCCTGTCGCAGCAGGTCTTTCAGGGCAGCAACTGCAAGTTCGGGGTGAGAGCCTAGCACCTTCTTCATGCGCTGAATAGCCCAGAATAGATTGCTGGCAGTGGGTCTGGCTGCAGCCATTCGCTCGCAGAGTTGCTGAAATCTGCGCTCAAAGGTGCGGCGGTTATCCGTGGGGATATGGCTGGCGCCAAGGGCCAGGCCCATGGCAGCGGCCACTCCAATGGCTGGTGCACCGCGGATGACCATTTTGCGAATGGCGGCGACCACCTGCGCCAGGCTCCTGCACACCACGTAGCTCTCTTTGAGAGGGAGCTTGCGCTGATCAATCATGACCACCTGATCTTCTTGCCAGAAAATGGTAGGAACCATAGAAAGCCTGCCTCAACGGATGGCACAACAGGAAGGGTTTCCCTTCAGCTGCCAGGTCGGGTCACGAGGTCTTGTCCTCTTGTGACAGCTTCTCTTGCAGCAGCTCGTTCACCAGTTTGGGATTCGCTTTTCCCCTGGTGCGCTTCATTACCTGTCCCACAAAAAAGCCAAGGACCTTGACTTTGCCGCCTCGGTATTCTTCCACTTCTCGGGTGTGAGCCGCCAGCACCTCCTCCACTATCTTGCCAATCTCACCCCTGTCTGTGAGCTGCTTCAGCCCTTTTTCTTCCACCACGGTTTCAGCCGGTTTGCCAGTACGGTACATCTCTGCAAATACGGTCTTGGCGATCTTGCCGCTGATAATGCCCTTGTCGATCATGGCAAGCAGCTGTGCCAGTCCCTGAGGCGGTACTGGACACTGCTGGATTTCTCTTTCATCCCTTTTCAGTTGTCGGAGAAGCTCCACCATTATCCAGTTGCTGACCTTCTTGGGTTCAGGGTAGCTGCTGACACAAGCTTCGAAGTAGTCGGCCAGTTCCTTGCTGCCCGTGAGTACGGCGGCATCGTATTCCGGCAGCTTATACTGCTCGACAAAGCGCGCCTTTTTGGCGTCTGGCAACTCGGGAAGATCCGCCTGCACCTTCTCTATCCACTCCTGGTCCACTATCACCGGAACCAGGTCAGGATCGGGAAAATAGCGGTAGTCATGGGCCTCTTCCTTGCCCCGCATGCTGTGGGTGATGCCCTTGTTGCTGTCCCAGAGACGGGTTTCCTGGACAATCTTTCCTCCCTGCTGCAGGATGGCGCTTTGCCTCTTGATCTCGTACTCGAGGGCTTTTTGCACGAAACGAAAGGAGTTCATATTCTTGAGCTCTGTCTTGACGCCCAATCCTTCAGAACCCCGCGGCCGCAGGGAAATATTGGCATCACACCGCAAGCTTCCTTCCTCCATGTTGCCATCGCAGATGTCCAGGTATCTGAGAATGTCTCGCAGCTTTCGCAAATAGGCGGCAGCCTCCTCCGGCGTTTTGAGATCTGGCTCGCTGACGATTTCAATGAGGGGCACGCCGGTGCGGTTGAAATCCACGTAGCTCAGTGGTTGATTTTCGTCATGGATCAGTTTGCCGGCGTCTTCTTCCATGTGTATGCGAGTTATACCTATGCGTCTGCTTTTTCCGTTGACCTCGATGTCGATCCAGCCGTTCTCGGCCAGCGGCAGTTCGTACTGGGAAATTTGATAGCCTTTGGGCAGGTCAGGATAGAAGTAATTTTTTCTGGCAAAGCGGCTGTGAGGAGCAATCTGGCAATGGGTGGCGAGAGCCATGCGCAGGCTGTATTCCACCACCTTTCTGTTGAGCACCGGCAGCACACCTGGCATTCCAAGGCATACGGGGCAGGTGTGCGTGTTCGGCTCAGCCCCGAACTTTGTGCTGCAGCCGCAAAAGATCTTGCTTTCTGTGAGGAGCTGAGCATGAACTTCCAGGCCGATGACGGCTTCGTATTCCATGGCGTCTTCCCGACGTTGAACTGGTTGTGTGAGACATTATTCTATAGCATCAAAGGGAACTGGGAGCAAGCAGAGACCCACCTGGCCAGGGGTGATATTTGCGGGCAGCCGAAACGGGCATCGTGACCGTAGCCGTAGCCGAGCTCCCCGAAATGAGTTGTCGGTGGCTCCGAATGTTCTTTGCTCCGCAGGCATTCTTGCCAAGCACTTCCGCCCGCGGAGCTCAGCCGCGGCCATGGCTTTCAGCCAATTCCCGTAGCCGGGAGAACTCGAGGGAAAAACCTCGTGATGTGATGGCAGGAGAGGCATCACCGGGCGGAATGGGCAAGCCATTGCTATTCCACTGGAATCCTGGTATGAAACCGGTAAAATTGCCCGATGAATTTCCGGACCTCATGGTGCAAGAGGTAGTATATGGTTCTCAGACCCACCCGTTCTGCTGAAGATTGCCGGCTGCTAGTACTGTTTTACCTCCTCCTATCAGTGAGCTGCAGAGCGCATATTCCTGCTCCACCACCAGAGATTCAACATCCAGCAGCAAGAGCAGAACTTCCCAGGATGAAATACTCCATCCAGCTGGGCGCCTTTGCCAATGTGGACAATGCAGCCCGTCTCACCAGCACGCTCGAATCTCGTGGACTGGACGCCTACTATTTTCGGCACAGTTCAGGTCTCTTCAAGGTAAGATGCGGCGACTTTGCCTCACGAACAGAGGCTCTGCACAAGGCTGAGAACCTTGTGGCTTCTGGAGTCATTCGGGAATACTACCTGGTGAAGCCCGATGAACATGCTGCAACCGTTCAGAAAAAATACGCAGCCATTGATCTTAGAAATCGCCTCGTTCGCACCGCAACAAGCTACCTGGGGCTTCCCTACCGATGGGGCGGCTCTTCTCCACGAAAAGGCTTTGATTGCAGTGGCCTTACCATGGCTGTCTACAGGCTCAACGGCCTCAAATTGCCCCGTTCTTCTCGACAACAGTTCAAGACCGGCTATCAGATCCCGCCAGGCAAGCTCCTGAAAGGAGATCTGGTCTTTTTCTACACCTCTGGAGGACACAGGATCTCGCACGTGGGAATCTATATAGGACACGGAAAATTCATCCATGCTCCCGGCACTGGGAAGCAAATCCGCATTGATCGACTGGACAATGTCTACTATTCTCGCCACTTCGCTGGAGCACGAACCTATCTGCAGTGATGCAGGCAGGTTCGAGGAGAAGCTGCGGAGCCTGGAATGTCCCTCGTGGACAGTGGCACCGATATCAGGCAGGGTGCATAGAGGGGCCTTCCCTGCTCTAGGCTCATTTACTATGCGTTCAGAGCAGATGGCAAAGGAGCTCTAATATGAAGATATTGAGATTCTTGCAGAACGGCTCACCGGTTTACGGCATTCTCGAGCGAGACACTATATCACCGTGCCACGGAGATCCATTTGAAGGTCTGCAGCCGAGGGGAGAATCCCTCGAGCTCAGCAGCGTACAGCTGCTGCCTCCCGTGTCTCCGCCAAATGTGATCTGTCTGGGGCTCAACTACAAACGGCATGCCCGGGAATTCGGCCTGCCTCACCCTGAAAAGCCCTTGATTTTCCTCAAGACTACCACCGCAGTTTGCGGGCCGGGCGACGCCATTGTCTTGCCGGAGCACAATCCTGAGGAGATTGATTACGAGGCTGAACTGGCAATTATCATCGGCAAGAAAACCAGGAACGTAACAGCAGACAGGGCCCTGGAGCATGTGTTGGGATATACTGTTGCCAATGATGTGACTAACAGGGCGGCGCAGGCTGCAGAAAGCCAATGGGCCAGGGCAAAGAGCTACGACACCTTCTGCCCTCTGGGACCAGTGATTGCCACTGATGTGGATGGAGACAACCTGCCTATTAGCTGTCGTGTGGACGGCCAACTCATGCAGTCTTCCAACACTGCGGATATGTTTTTTTCCTGCCCGGAGATCGTGGCCTATCTCTCTCAGTGCATGACCCTGCTGCCCGGCACAGTAATTCTCACTGGAACACCAGAGGGCGTAGGGTTCAAAAGGACCCCACCGGTGTTCCTCAGAGAGGGACAGCTTGTCGAGTGCGAGATCACAGGCATAGGCAAGCTCGCCAATCCCGTTAAAAGGCATGCAGCGGCAGCAGGATCAGCCTGCAACTGACTTGTGGGAACTCCACCCATGGCATCCGAAACCTTCAAAGACTACTTTTCAGATCAGGCAGCGGCCTACATGGCATACAGACCCCGTTACCCCTCAGCTCTGTTCGATTACCTGGCCACAGTAGCACCGGCAAACACGCGGGCCTGGGATTGCGCCACTGGCAGCGGTCAGGCTGCGCTGGGTTTGGCTCCTCTTTTCAAACAAGTTATTGCCACTGATGCCAGCGAAGCGCAGATAGCCAGGGCAACAGGGGCGGACAATATTGTCTATGACGTTGCTGCGGCAGAAAAAAGCGGCATCGAAACAGCTTCTGTAGATCTGATCGTGGTAGCCCAGGCGCTGCACTGGTTCGATCTGGACAGCTTCTATGTTGAAGCAGCGAGAGTTCTCAAGCCTTGCGGGATAATCGCTGCTTTCTGCTACAGCCTGCTCAGCATCAATCCTGCCCTCGATAGAGTCATTGCTGTTTATTACAGAGACATCGTGGGCCCTTATTGGCCGCCTGAAAGGATACTTGTTGACAACGGTTACCGCAGCATACCATTTCCTTTTTCAGAGCTGTTGCCGCCAGAGTTTGGTATGGAGATTTCCTGGAGTCTGGAACATCTGGTGGGCTATCTGGGCACCTGGTCGGCAGCCCAGAAATTCAGGGAGGCAAAGCAGGAGGATCCTGTTCAGCTCATCCTGGATGAGCTGAAGCGGGCCTGGGGCACCGCCGCAGAGCAGAGACTCATCCAGTGGCCCATCCACATGAGAATCGGTAGACAACCTCGGGCATGAGGGGTGATTTGGAGATACCCAGGGGTGAAGCCGTCAAAGGTGCCACGGCAACGAAGTAAGAGCCGGACAACGTCGCCGCCAGCCGAAATGGGCCTCGTAGGCTTGGCCGTAGCCGAGCACCCCGAGTGGAGGTGCTTGGCAGGAAGGCCTGCTCCGCAAAGAACATAGTCGCAAATTCCAGGTAGCCTCAGTTGGCCTGTGGGCAGGCCACGGTTTCATATTAACCTCGGCTAACCAGGTTGCGGGTAATGAGTTGTCGGTGGCTCCGAATGTTCTTTGCTCCGCAGACATTCCTGCCGTGCCACTTGGAGAGCTTTTCTCTTTGACCTTTGTTGTAAGTCAAGATTAGCCGAGAGCCGTGGCCACCATCCGAAACGGGCATCGTAGCCCTGGCCGTAACCGATAAACGTGGGACGGGGATGTTGCCGCGAAAGTGAACGGGTCACAGCAACGAAGGAAGAGCCGAACAACGTGGCCGGTAGCCGAAACGGGCCTCGTAACCCTAGCCCTAGCCGAGCTCCTCTTCTTCGCCCTTACACGGCCTGCATGGCGGCAGGTTCCCTGGGTGACGAGCGGCTGAGTGCTGCCTGTTCCTCCAGTTCTGCAGGCGACAGGCGGATTCCCTGGGGAAGTTGGGGGAGAATTGCGGTCTTGGGCGGAGCGCTCCCCGCACGCATTTCAGCCAGCACATGGGACAGATCCAGAAGAGACCTTCCCTCGCCGATGAGGGTGAGTGCCGGCACCTGGGAAGTTTCCACGAGCTCGAGAGCCTTGCGCACTGTTTCGGGGGTGTGGTGAAAAGAGGCGTATATACGAATTTCATCGTAGTGGAGCCTGGTGGTGTCTACCCGCAGTTCTGAACCGCGGGGGCAGCCGCCGAAGAGATTGACCCGGCCTCCTGGTCTTACGAGCTCCGGGGCAAGGTTCCATGTCTCTGGCCTGCCCACCGCTTCTATGACGCAATCGAAGCCCAGGCCCCGCTTTGAGTAGTCTGCTCGCAAACTGGCGGCCAGTTCAGCTGAAAGTAAACCCGCAACAGTATTAGCCGCCCCTAGCTGCCGAGCGATATCGAGACGGGCTGGCAGTATATCCACACAGGTGACTTCAGCTCCTGCCAACACTGAAAGGCGAGCCAACATGAGGCCAAGAGGTCCGCAGCCGATAACGAGGACGCTTTCGCCTGTGCTGACATCGACATCCTCCACCCCTTTTACGGCACAGGCGAGAGGTTCCACCAGGGCAGCTTTAAAGGCTGGCAACTCGTCTGGTAGGCTGTGGCAGTTGGTGTTGGCGATGCGGGCAGGCACCACGGTGTATTCGGCGTAGGCGCCGTTGGCAAAGATGACCTCTCTGCAAAGATTGGGTTTGCCGAGTTCGCAGAAATAACACCTGCCGCAGGGGGCGGAATTTGCTGCTACTACCCGGCTGCCAACAGGAAAACGCTTGTTCTTGCTGCTTACTACCAGGCCGGCAAATTCATGACCAAACACTGCTGGTGGGGTGATCATGCGCTCGTGATAGCCTCTGAGGAGGACCTTCAGGTCTGTACCGCAGGTAAGGGCCGCCTCCACCTGGACTAACAGTTCGCCATCCCGGGGTACGGGAACCGGTATGCGCTCGAGACGGAGGTCCTCTTTGCCATAGAGCAGGCAGGCCCACATTGTTTCAGGCACCGTGGCGTTCATAACCATCTTCCTCTCCTAGCGTCATATCTGTTATTCAATTGTCAGGAGATACGGCAACTTTCAACGAGCCGGCTCTGGGCGTGCGGGCAAGATCGAGGGCCAGGTTTATCTCCTCTAGAGGAAATGTGTGGGTTACGAGATAGCGGCCGGGAAAGTTCTCGTCAGCGAGCAATGCTCGGACCTCATCATTGAGTTCAATGGAAGAAGAATAGCTTCCAAGGATCTGCTTCTCAGCCACACCCACCTGGCCCGCATCAAAGCAGAACTCCTGCGCTTGCCGAGTATGAGCGAAAAGTATGAGTCTACCTCCTGGTCGAAGTGCTCGCAGAGCTGCATTTATGGTTTTCTCATTATCCGTAGCGGCAATAACCGCATCAGGACCCAGAGGTGGCGCTGCCTGTTGAAGTTTGCCAGCCAGATCCTCTTCTGGTGAAAATACTGCCTCAGCACCACACTGGAGAGCCGTTGCTCGTCTTGCTGGCTGCGGCTCCACTGCAAAGACGCGCCAGCCCTTCTTTCTGGCGAGTGCAGTCAACATGAGACCCACCGGACCCTGACCGAGAATGACGAGGGTGCCGCTCTCACCGGGGAGTGTCAGGATGCATTTGAGGCAGGTGTTGAGAGGTTCCATGAGTATTGCTATGGCCGCTGGCAGCGGTTCTGGCAGCGGCACCACGCCTCCCCCTGTGACAATCCACGGGGCAACCCTGACATATTCAGCCCAGCCACCTCCAGCAGGGTTAAATCCTGCTGTGGTGCCGGTTTTCTTGTACACCTCACACTGGCTATAGAGACCAAGGTCGCACAAGCGGCACCTCCGGCAGGGTACATGGTGGTAAAGTGCTACTCGTCGACCCAGATGTTCACCGGCTCCGGCTCCGGCTGCAACGACCCTGCCTACGGTTTCGTGGCCGAATATTGTTGGCGGCTGGCACAGTGCAAAGTCTATCTTCTTGATGTCTGTGGGGCAGATTCCACAGGCTTCTACTCGAACCAGCACTTCGCCGGCTCTTACCTCCGGGACCGGTACTTCTTCGATAGAGAGCTCGGAGCCGCCACGCCAGACCGCGGCGCACATCTGTTGGGGAATTTTCTCCTTGTTCATGATGCCAGGTCTTCTCTGTTGCGGCCAATGATTGTAGCTTGATTGCTAGCAAAAGAGAAGTAAGTAATGCTGCCGGGTGGCAAGATTTCCGATCAGGTTCTTGCAGATACGTTGTCAGAGAGCAGCAGCACCGCTTCTAGGGCCTGATGTTGCCGCGGAAAGGATGTGCAGCTGT
>JAFDGZ010000094.1 GCA_019309045.1 Deltaproteobacteria bacterium
AGGAGAGCTTTTCTCCTTGACCTTTGTTCTAGGTCAAGATTAACCGAGAGCCGTGGCCGGGAGCCGATGATCGTGGGAGCGGCATCTTGCCGCGAAAGTAAACGGGTCCCAGCAACGAAGGAAGAGCCCAAAGCCGTGGCCTCCAGCCGAAACGGGCATCGTGACCGTAGCCGTAGCCGATAATCGTGGGAGGGGCATGTTGCCGCGAAAGTGAACGGGTCCCAGCAACGAAGGAAGAGCCGCAAGCCGTGGCCGAGCACCGAAACGGGCATCGTAACCGTCGCCGTAGCCGAGCTCCCCGGGCGGAGTTGCAGGTACAATCGCCTCAGAGCTTTAATTTACGAAAAGCGCAGCCTGCTTCTCTTGGATTGACAAGGATTGCCCTGCCGCTTAATATCATCATCTGGCCAGCTCTTCTTTGCCTCCTCGTTTGTTTTCCTGGCGGCACTTGTACCCTATAAGTCTCCCTCGGAGGAAGCCGATGAAAGGTTTTTTTTACGCCGACAGTGTGGCAGTAGTGGGGGTTTCACCGTCCCCTACAAATCTCGCTCGAGCCATTGTGTTCCACCTCGTTGAATTCGACTACAGTGGTACGGTCTACCTGGTAGGTCCTCGAGGCGGCTCTTTTATGGGGCACAAGATCTACAGGACCGTGGAGGAGATCCCTGACTCGGTGGACCTGGCAGTACTTCTTACCCCGGCGCACACCCTGCCCGAAATTGTCGCCTCCTGCGGCCGCAAGGGCATAAAACGATTCATTATAGAGTCGGCTGGTTTTCGCGAACTTGGTGAAGATCGTCTGGGCCTGGAACAGGAAATTCTCTCCCTGGTCAACAAATATGGCATGAGGTTTATTGGCCCCAATTGCATAGGCATCATCAACAAGGAGAATGGCCTGGCAGTTCCTTTCATGCCTTTCCGCAACGAGTTCAATGTCGGCCGCCTTTCCATCATCAGCCAGAGCGGCGGCGTAGGCGGCGCGCTCCTCAACGCTCTGGCAGCCGAGGGTTTGGGCTTCAACAAATTCGCCTCTATAGGAAACAAGCTCAATACCGACGAAAACGATCTTCTCGAATATTTCCTCGAGGATGAGGGGACCGGCGCGGTGTTTCTCTATCTCGAAGGAATCAGCGATGGCCGTCGTCTCATGGAGCTGGCATTCCAGGCGAAAAAGCCCATCCTGGCGTGTATGGCAAATACTACCGAGGCAAGCGCCCACATTGCCCGGTCGCACACTGCTTCTCTCTCCTCTGCTGAAGAGGTGGTGCAGGCCGCCTTTCAACAGTGCGGCATCCAGAGGTTCGTGGACATGCGCTCCGCCATGGACATGATCAAGGCCTGTCATCTGCCAGCTGTTCGAGGGGATCGACTGGCGGTTGTCTCTCGCTCCGGAGGGCACGCCGTGGTTGCCGCAGACGCAGCAGCCACTTATGGCTTCCAGCTGCCGCCCTATCCAGAAGAGCTGCTCCACCAGGTGGAGAGCAGATTGCGAGCCAAGGTAATTCGTCTCGGCAATCCCATGGATCTCGGCGATCTCTTCGATTTCGACCTGTTTGAAAGCATCGTCCGCAACACCCTTGCTAGAGACGATATTGACGCCATGCTCATGGTGTACAACTACAACGGTGTTTTTTTCCAGGACGAAAGCCGCATGGTGGTGGGTGCTGTCAAGGAAGTCTGCCTGGAGATGCAGAAGCCGCTGGCACTGTGTGTGGTCACCACAGATGAGGAGTTCCGAGTCAATCGTAAAAGGCATGCCGGTTTTCCTCTGTTCAGTGAACCCAGGGAGGCTGCCCATGCCCTGGCCTTTTCTCGGGATATACACAGCAGAAAGATTTTCACTTTTGCTGAAGCAGAAGAATTTGCAGTTGACGGCAACAGTGCTCGGCAGCTTCTAGGAGCAGCTGTGCTGCGAGGGGCCAGGCAGCTGAGCATGATGGAAGCTTTTCGACTGCTCTCCTGTTATGGCATTGCCGTGGTTCCGTGGGCCGCGGCCAGCAGCAGCGAAGAGGCGGTTGCCTGTGCCAGAGACCTGGGCTTTCCCGTGGCCATGAAGGTAATGGTTGAAACAATCGTGCACAAGTCAGATGTTGGCGGCGTCCTCCTGCACCTGACATCTGAAGATGAGGTCCGCGCTGCCTACGACCATCTTGTTAATCTTGCGAAAGAGTACGGGGGTGCAGGCGCAGAACCTGCAGTGCTGCTGCAGCAAATGGTGGCAGGAGGTATTGAGGTCATTGTGGGCGGCAAGAGAGACCATAATTTCGGTCCGCTTGTTCTCTTCGGGCTTGGCGGCATCTATGTTGAGGTGCTCGGAGACGTATGCCTGCGCATTGCCCCGGTTGCCCGGGCTGAGGCGGAGAGAATGGTGCAAGAGATCCGGGGCTACAGAATTTTGCAAGGGGTGAGAGGCGAGCCAGCCGCCCATGTGGAGGCAATAGTCGAGACTATCCAGCGCGTATCCCAGCTTCTCATGGATCTGCCGGAAATTCAAGAGATGGATATCAATCCCTTGAAGGTCTTTCCCGAGGGCCAGGGTTGCTCGGCAGTGGATTGCAGAATCATTCTCTCGCCAGCACAGAGCGGCCGCTGACAGGTCCCGCAGGGAAATTCTCACCAGGGGGCCATAGCCGGTTTTTTCAGGACATCTTCTCCTGGACTCAGTCGATCTTGCGCAGGATAATATCTTGACCTTTTTTGAGAATTTGAAATGTATCCCCCTGGCGAAAGCCCAGTTTTTCAAGCAGCAGAGCCCTGGTCAGGGTGATGCTGCCACTCTGACCAATGCTCCGTCTGTAGCCCGTGTCCACGGTTCTTGCCGGCTTGCTGCTTTTTTTTCTGGGAAGCATTAAATCCGGAATTTCGCCAAGCTGGCGGAGTCCTCGAATATAGAGGTCCTGAACCTGGCTCTTCATTTTTATGCCGAAGATCCTCTGTATCTCTTCCAGAGATTTCCCTTTTTGGACTTCCATGGCCACTGTTTTGGGATCAACTGGAGGAGGGCCGGCCACTACCATGAATCTGTCCTCCATGGGTAATATGGTACTGTGATTATTAGAAAATAGACGATTAGAAATAAGGAAGGATCAACAATCTCGCCACCATTACCTGGTTTCATTTTACTGACATTTCAGAGAATGTCAATCCTGCGCCGCCTGTAGTTTTCCCATACCCGAGTTATGGCTTCTGAGCTGAACACTCCCTGCTGCGCAGCCTTTCCTGCCGTCACACTAAGACAGCTTTTCTTCTTGACCTTTGTTCTAGGTCAAGATTGGCCGAAAGCCGTTGCCGGCAGCCGAAACGGGCCTCGTAACCGTAACCGTAGCCGAACTCTTCAACGGAGCTGTTACTCTCTCTGCGAGTCTGTGCTAACATAAAGCGACTGGTAAATTGGCAACTTTTTTCTGGTCCGGAGAGATCAGATGTGCTTTGATGTCGTCTTGAAATGGAGAGTTTTGCTGGCTGTCAGCGGCATAATTGTCTTTGTGCTCCTCTCAGGCTGCCACAGTTTACCGCAGCCGCAGTCGACGCCTCCGGCAGAAGAGAGATGGGTGTGCCCGGAGTTTGCTGATCTTCCCATGCGCCAGGATAGAATGGCAGAAGCGATCAGCAACCACTTGAAAGTGTTGGCCTCGGACCCTGATAATGCTCTTGCTTACTATCATCTTGGCTACTGCTGGGGCCGAATTGGAGATCACCAGGAGGAAGTTGTCGCCTATCTGCGGGCAGTTGATCTTGGACTGCAAAGGGAAGATCTCTACTACAATCTCGGCATGGCCTGGGCAGAACTGGGAGCTTACGACCGCGCCGAGCAGGCTCTCGAGAAGGCTGTTGCCATGGCGCCTGACAACGGAGAGAATCATCGCGCCCTGGGCATGGTGTATTTTCGGCAGCATTATTTTGCCGAGGCCGTTGAAGCATGTAGGCGGGCTACTGAACTGGAGCCTGCTGCTCCAGAAAGCTGGCACTGTCTGGCCCTCTCTCTGGCCGCTGCAGGAGAAGTCGAGCAGGCGCGCCGCGCCCTGGAACGGCTGCTGCAGTTGGAAGGCAACTACCCTTTAGAAAAGGCGCTTCGCGATCTGCGGACTCCCGCAGGAGAAAGGCACTGACTTCTACCGCCTGTGACAGGAAGCAATGAACATGGACGATATGGCACACATATTTGCCAGGGTTGAAGAGAAAAAGCAGGACTATGTCCGCTATGGCTTCAGCCGCCTCCAGGACAGCGCCCTCAAAACCTTCTTTGATCTCGCCCAGGAGTTCGATCTGCTGGAGGACCTTTATAGAGTCTGTGTGGTTGTGCCCAAATCATACTTTTCCCTCAGCACAGGGCTCTATCTATTCGACCGCAATAGAGAAAACATGGTGCTGGTCTGCACCAGTGAAAAGGGATTTCTCGGAGAGCCAGACAAGCTGGCTCCAGCCGAGCTGCAACCCCGCGACGAGAGCTTTCTGCAGGACAATTCCCTCTATACCCCCATCCGCGGCAAAGTGGTTTCTGCCAGCAGCGACAGGGAGATGCCCGAGCACGAACTCCTCGGTATGCTGGAGATACAACCAGGCAACCGCTTGTCGGAAAAGGAGAAATTCTACTTTCAAAAATATGCCAATCGCATTGGCTATGCCCTTTCCAATAAATTTCTCAGCCAGCGCAACATAGAGCACCTCAAATTTATTAACGCCCTGGTAGCCGACATTGAGCACAATGTCATAGTGCCAAACATGGTTTATCGGTTGTTCCTGCGTCGGTTGGAGGCAAAGATCAAGAAGAACCAGGAGCTGGAAGGAGTGTTGGCCGAGTTGCTTGCCGGGGCCACTGAAGTAGACCAGGCAAAGCGTCAGAGGGTAATGGCAGAACTGGAAGAGGTGAATCGCGGTTTGAACGAGGAATTTAGCAACATTGACAAGCACTATCGCAATATCAGCCTTTTTCTGGAGAGCCTGTTTCGGAAGAGCCACTTTCAGGAAGGCCGCTTCATTCCCCGCACCAGAAGGTGCAATTTCAAAAAGGAGATCATAGACCCGCAGCTGGAACGTTTTGAAAGCCGTTTTCAGGCCAGGGGCATCACCATCGACAGTCAACCCGGCGGGGTGCCGGATGAGGCCATCGAGGCCGTTGTGGATGTGGGCCTCATTTCCCAGGTGTTTGCCAATTTGCTCTCCAACGCCCTGAAGTACACCAGAACCGTGCAGGACAAGGACGGCAAAGCAAGAAAGTTCATTACATTTGGTCGTGAGATTCTCAAAGACTACTTTGGGCCAGGTAAAGACGGCATAAAGTTCAATGTCTTCAGCAGCGGACCGCACATCAGCCCGGAAGAGCGTGAGCGCGTGTTCGAGGAGGGCTACCGCGGCAGCGACTCGGGTGGAGAGCCGGGTACAGGTCATGGCCTCAGTTTTGTGAAGAAGGTTGTGGAAATCCACGGCGGAGTCGCCGGGTACGAACCACAAGAATTGGGAAACAATTTCTATATCATCCTGCCAAAGTAAAGCTTCCTCGAGATCTATTCCCACATGAAGGAGAAGAAATGGAAATAGCCATTCGCGAAGAACAGATGGGCGAGACAGCGGCAGATGCTTTGATCCTCTTCCATTTTGCAGACAGCGAGGTCCTGCTCGAAAGTACAGCAAGGGCGGACGAGTTGAGCAGCGGTCTGGTAAAGCGAATTCTAGAGTCGGGAGACTTCAAAGGAGAGCATCTCGAGTGTGTGTGCTCCTTCGTGCACGGCCGGCTGAAAATTGACCGCCTGATTCTTGTGGGGCTTGGCAAGAGGGAGGAGTTTACGGTTCAGCGATTGAAGGAAGCCGTGGCTGTGGCGCTGAAATATTCCAGGGAGAGAAGACTGAGCACTGTGGCAGTGCCGGTTATTGAGCAGGCAGATTTTCCAGCGCCTGTTACTGATGTGGCTGAGGCATGCGTACTGGGCGGCTTGCTGGGAAGCTACCAGTTCACCGAACTTCGCACCGCCAAGAAAGAGGAGGTCAGAGAGCTCAAAAGTCTTGTCTTGCTGGCTGAACGCCGGAACAGAGACTTGCAGGCGGTGGTGCAAAGGGCTGAGGCTCTGGCAGCAGGAGTGTACCTGACCCGGAATCTTGTTACCCTGCCCGCCAACATGGCAACGCCGCGTATTCTAGCCAACTGGGCTCGAGAAGTAGCAGAGCAGGGCAGGATGTCGTTTCGGGTGATAGAGATGGAGGAAGCGCGGCAGCTCGGCATGGGCGCTTTTCTGGCTGTGGCCCAGGGTAGTGAAGAGCCCGGGCTCATGGTGGAGATGGACTATCAGCCATCAGGGGCAGCCGAGCCGCCTGTGGTGCTGGTCGGGAAAGGCATTACCTTCGACAGCGGCGGCATTTCCATCAAGCCTGCCAAACGCATGGAAATGATGAAGCATGACATGGCCGGTGCAGGGGCGGTAATCGGTGTGATGAAGATTGTTGCAGATCTGCAGCTGCCGCTGCGGGTAGTGGCCCTGATCCCCTGCACTGAAAATCTGCCCAGCGGCAAGGCGTACAAGCCAGGTGACGTGATCCGCTCCCTGAGCGGCCAGACCATTGAGGTTATCAGTACGGACGCTGAGGGGCGCTTGGTGCTCGCCGACGCCATATGTTATGCGGAGCGCTTTCGGCCGCAGGCCATTGTGGACATTGCCACCCTCACCGGCGCCTGCATTGTGGCTCTTGGAAACGGCGTCACCGGCATCATGGGAAACAATGACAATCTTATTGCCCGGGTACAGGAAGCAGCAGAAAAAAGCGGTGAAAAGGTGTGGCAGCTTCCTCTGTGGGACAGCTATTTTGATCTGCTCAAAAGCGACATTACAGACATGAAAAACGTGGGCGGCCGTGAAGCAGGAGCCATTACAGGCGGTATTTTTCTGAAGCAGTTTGTTCCAGAGAAGGTGCCCTGGGTACACCTGGACATCGCAGGTTCTGCCTGGGAAGAGAAAGATAAGCCTCTTGTTCCCAAAGGCGCCACAGGTGTACCCGTGCAGATGCTGGCGAAGCTTCTCTGTGACTGGCAGCCGCTCGGCCAGTGAAAGACCGGGCCTCTTATGGCCGACTCTCTTCGGCGGCCGCCATCTTGGCGCCGAACAACTCCTGCAGCTCATCGCTGACGATGGTTTCTTTTTCCAGGAGTTTTTGAGCGAGTCTTTCCAGCAGCTCGCGCTTTTCCGTGAGGATGGCTCGCACCCGCTCGTGGGCTTCATTCATGAGTCTGGCTATCTCAGCGTCGATTTCCTGAGCAGTATTTTCACTGTATTCTTTGCCCGGCACAAAGCCTGTGTCCAGAAACATGGGCCGTTTTTCTCTGGCGTAGGTGACCAGGCCAAGCTTCTCGCTCATGCCGTATTCAGTGACCATGCTGCGGGCGATGTCGGTGGCGCGCTGCAGGTCGTTCTGAGCACCGGTGGAGACATCACCAAACACCAGCTCTTCGGCCACCCGGCCTCCGAGAAGCACGCAGAGGCGGTCCAGCAATTCTTCTCTGGTCATAAGATAGCGGTCTTCGGTGGGCAGCTGCTGGGTGTACCCCAGAGCGGCAATACCTCGCGGAATGATGCTGACCTTGTTCACCGGGTCCGCTGTGGGGACGCTCATGGCTACCAGGGCATGGCCGCTCTCGTGGTAGGCCACAATCTTCTTCTCCTGCTCGTTCATCATGCGGTTCTTTTTCTCCAGGCCGCCAATGATCCGGTCGATGGCATCCTGGAATTCTGCCATACCCACGCTGTTCTTGTTTCTCCTGGCCGAGAGCAGGGCTGCTTCGTTTACCAGGTTGGCCAGATCAGCACCCACAAATCCGGGAGTGAGGGCGGCGACTTTGCTGAGGTCAACGTCTGGACCAAGCTTCACCTCTCTGGTGTGAATCTTGAGGATTGCCTCGCGGCCGCGAAGATCTGGCCGGTCAATAGCCACATGACGGTCGAAGCGACCGGGACGTAGAAGTGCTGGATCGAGGATTTCGGGACGGTTGGTGGCAGCCATGATAATAACGCCGGCGTTGGCGTCGAAGCCGTCCATCTCTACCAGCATCTGGTTGAGGGTCTGTTCTCGCTCGTCGTGCCCTCCCATGGGATTTATACCCCTGGCCTTGCCGAGGGCATCCAGTTCGTCTACGAAAATAATGCACGGGGCCTGTTGTTTGGCCTGTCCGAACAGGTCCCGAACTCTGGCTGCTCCTACACCCACGAACATCTCCACAAAATCCGAGCCGCTGATGCTGAAAAAGGGCACCCCAGATTCACCCGCCACCGCTTTGGCCAGCAGAGTCTTGCCGGTTCCAGGTGCACCCACGAGGAGTACACCTTTGGGAATCTTGCCCCCCAGGCGGGTAAACTTTTCCGGGGTCTTGAGAAATTCGACAATTTCTTCCAGCTCCTGTTTGGCCTCGTCAATGCCGGCCACATCCTTGAAGGTGGTCTGCACTTCACGCTCTGCATATATCTTGGCACGCGCCTTTCCCACGGAGAGCACCCCCTGGGGCCCGCCTGCCATACGGCCCAGAAGCAGCCGCCAGACCAGAATGAACACGGCAAGAGGTATGACCCAGGAGAGCAGAGCAGCGAGCCACTTGCTTTCTACGATGCCGGTGTAGCTGATATTTTTTTCATCCAGCAGTTTAACCAGTTCAGGGTCGTCAACCCTCACAGTGACGAAAGGTCTATCTTTCTTGCCTTCCCTGTCTACCGTAAGAATGCCCGTGATTTGCTGCGGCTTCAAAACCAGGTCTTTGACCTTGCCTTCCTTGACATATTGCTTGAACTGCGAATACTTTATAGTGTTTATCTGGCTGGCAATGATGTAGTCGTGTATCAGCGTGAAAAGCAGAAATGCCATGATAAAATACCAGATGGAGAAATGAACTTTGCGGCGAGTGGGGTCTCCTTTTGGGAGATAGTCGCCGAATGAAGATTTGATTTTGTCTAGAAAATTGCCATCTTGGTCTGTGGACGACCTCTTTGCCACTTCAACCTCCTCCTTTTTTTTGGGAACTATGGAGCAATAATGCTGTCGCTTGGTCCCTCTTTTGTTAGATATTTTCTTAAAAAATAAGCATTCAATTTCGGATGTCCATGCTTTTCTGGTGAATAGTTTACAACCTGATGGCAAGAGGCAGGAGCGCCGTGCGAGGTACGCGGTGCATAGTGCATGGCGGGAGATTCGATGCAAGATGAGGCGTTTTCATCCCGGGTAATGCTGAGACCTTGTTTTTTTGATTTGCTGAAAGCCATATGGGGGGACGGCGGGAATGGCTGTGGAGCAAAGAGCATAGTCGCAAATTTCAGGCAGCCGCCGTTGGCCTCTGGGAATGCCATGATTTCATGTCAACCTCGGCTCTTATCCTGGCGGGTATATTTTTTCATTATCTCTCGGAATATTATGAGTTTCTGGACATCCTGCGTTCCTTCACCCAGGGACGATGCCCAGGCGTCCATGGGGCATTTGTGCACCGGATGCTTCTGGATTACTGAGGCGGCGGTATGGAGAGGTCCATGGCACCTCCTGGTCAAATGGTCTCTGTTAACATGTAACATATGTTGGACATGCAGGCGAGAATTTGTCTGCAGAGAGCAGGCGTAGCTGGTTGAAGCGAGGTGTGCTGCCACAGCGGCGGGAATATGTCACTGAGGTCAAAACGCCCTTGCCCGGGTGTTTAATGATGCACCGTGGCCTGCAGCCAGGCTCTTGCCACGAGCCATTTTTCTGGTTATCTTGCGCGCTGAAAAATAGAGTACTTCGCTGTGAGGTGTGGTTATGAGTGAACTGATGGAGTGCATGTGTCAGGAATGCGGCATCTCTCATTACCTTCCGGAAGATACGATTACTCTGGAAGACCCTGCCAACAGTGAGGTAAGGCTGCTGAGCGGCATCTTTGTCTGTTCAGAATGTGGCGGGGCTCTGGCATTGATTGGCAAAGCAGGGGACGAGCCTTCCTACAGACTCGAAGAGTTTACCCCTGTCGCTGCTCATTCGGTAGCCGCAACCTTTAGGTTGCGTCTGCGGCCATAATTACAATGGTGCCATGGCGCAAATATTTTTCGGAATGGATATCGGCACAGGACAAACACAGGCTGAAGCTTACAACACCACATGGTTGCCGCGCATCCTTTTCCCTGCCAAAACGGATTTCCGGCAACCTCCTGTGCCTTGCGCCATGTGCCCTGCACCTTATTCACCGATAACTGACAACCAATGATCAGAAAAAGTGCCTCTGGTACAGGTGAAAGATCTCTGCCTCTTCATCTTCGTGCAGCAGGCGGAGCGGTTTCACTCCCTCTTTGCAGAGATAGTTCA
>JAFDGZ010000095.1 GCA_019309045.1 Deltaproteobacteria bacterium
CAGTAGTGACAGTCAGGGCACTGATGCTTCTTCTTACTTGTGGCCGTACAGGGTTCATAAAAAAGACCACCGAAACAAGGAAGCTGCCGAAAGCGACTGCCCTCTGAGTCCATGCTTGCCCCTCACACCTTTTCCGGCTCATCCAACCTCAGCCGGCAACCAATAACCGAAAACTGGCATCTCTAAGGGAAATATAACAGTTGAGTGTGGTGTGGACAACAGCAGCCCCAGCCGGACCTCTATCTGTGCGTCAATCCAGGAATTTCTTGTCCTGCAAAGAGAAAGAAGGTGATTACCCTTGAGTTTTCTGATCAATAACTGTCGGTATTTTGCGAAAATTGTTAAAATAGCGACATATGAAAAGAATAATAGCTGAAGATCAGTTGAAATCCTGTAAACCAAGCTATAACCTCATTTGGAATTTCTGTTTGTTTTTTGTTATAAAGCCGCAACTTGGGCCGGGGTGTTTATCAGCAGAACACCCCGGTCTTTTTCACCTGAAAACTAATTTTTTCCAGAGGAGGGACATGCAATGCAGTGTCAAACGATTAAACAGGGTTCAGAATGCTTTTTTATGAGCAAGGGCGGTTGCACTTTCAATGGCGGCAGCTGTTATCCAGTGGTGGAAGCCTGCCAGGGGTGTAACAGAACCATTACCACCAGCGCCGGCGTTTATTGCCAATCCTGCCCCGAACCCGAAGCCAAATGGAGAAACGGCTCCTGCAATCTCGCCACCCATACGAAGCGCCAGAGTGAGAAGGTGGTGAAGATCAATCCTTTGAAGGCCTCGAAGAGATCCAAGAGATAGCTCGCTGACAAGCGAACGCTGGGCACAGGGCTCCCTGGAAAGCTGACAAGCGAACGCTGGGCACAGGGCTCCCTGGAAAAATATTTGAGCTGCGGTCTTGCACCAGGCAGCAAAGGGAGAAGTGCGCCCGGAATATGATCTTATCTGCAATGGTGCGAGTTCCCCGGCTGGTTCTGACCGGCAGCTATCTGCAGACAAGGCAACAAAAAGCTGCCTCTATTCAATGGCGTATATTCCTGTATCTAGAAGGAACACCTTTTTCATTTTTTCCTTGCTATGTCCCCATAATCAGGAAGACCACGATAGCTAGAGCATAGCCAGTAAGCACATCAATGACATAATGCTGGCGGATGCACAGTGCTGAAAAGGAAATTGTCAGGAGGCACAGGAGTCCGAAGCCAAGGAATAGCGGTCTGTAATGGTAAATGAAGCAGGTTGTCAACATGGCTGTGGCGCAGTGTGTGCTTGGTATGCAGCCGGATCACTCTGGTGGGAAAAAGGATGTAGATGGCTCCCGCAGCTACAATAAGGACTGCAAATGCCCGCAGAGCTATCTCGATGGTGGGCCCTCTGAGAAGCAACAGCAGAGTGTAGGGATAAATATAGGCGAGAAGATACAACCACACGGGCCATTCGCGCCTGGGCACCAGATTGTCGAGTCGGCTGGGTTGCAATAGGGCTGGTCTTCGCCGCTCTACATTCTGGCAGCCAAAATACACCAGAAGCCAGAGTGCTGATACCAGCAACACCCCGAGTAATTTCATCGAACCTGCCTTCACAAGAACATCCTGCTGCCGATGTCTGGCCAATTATTAATTCGCTAGAGTCATATCATCATGCCACATCTGTTGACCTAGATCCACGAATGGCTGAAAATAGCGATCCGGACTCTTCACTTGCAGGAACTGCCAGATGAACGTCCGACACTGCAAGGGGCGCTCCCTTGACTTGGGGGCAGCCGTAGGTCATAGTCTCGGCAGCACAGCTAGAGTCTTATAAAGTCTGGGGATGGATGATGGTGGAGCCCGTTTGGCGACCGGTTGAAGGAGGTCTCAGTGATAAGCCCAGATCTCTTGGCGGATATAGAGGTGGTTGACGAGGAGGCTGAGGAAGAAACTGAACCGTTTGTCAAGATTCGCAAGCTGCGGCTGAGGCACAGGTACCGAGGCAATCGTTACTCTTCTGCCTATGTCTTTTACCTGGTAGAAAGTCGTTTTGTAGACGCCGTGGCTGTGATGATTTACACTATTGATGCCGACTCGAGAGTCCTGGTGGGCTTGCGCCGTGGTGTACGGCCTGCCATCTACTTGCGGAGATTAGATCCATACAAGGCACAACTGGACAAAAGCGTTATGCTCGTCTATCGTGAAATTGTCGCTGGCGGGATAGAGCAGCATGACCTTGCCACTATAGGAGTCAAAGGCAGGGCCTGTCTCGAAGTGCGAGAAGAAGCAGGCTTCGAGGTGGCTCCAGAGGATCTGGTTGTTCTGGGGGAGGGAACATTTTCGTCGCCGGCATCCGGGAAAGAAAAACTTCACTACCTGGCGGTCAGAGTGGAGCTGGGTGACAGGAGGCATGCTCCTGGCGACGGGCATCCTCTCGAAGAAGTGGGTGACTTCGAGTTTCATGAACTTGCCGAGGCGATCTCATGGTGCCGGTCAGGGGAGATTTGCGATAGCAAGACCGAAATCGGTCTTTACCGTCTGGCGAACTATCTGGGCTATCACCCGGAGCTTGGCGTGTGGACCCGAGAATTGCCAGCAGAACTTCGGCGGCGATGCCACTCGCTTGGCCTGATGTCTAGCGGCATTGGCAAGATCGGGACAGAATCTGGCTAGTTACGTTGCCAGAGATGTTGTAGGTTGGGATGATGCCGGAGAACCAGGGAGGCGGTCTGTTGCGGGTTGTGGCGGCGCTTATCGAAAAAGACCAGCGAATTCTCATTGCTCGCAGAGGTAGAGATAAACGTTTTGCCTGGCAGTGGGAGTTCCCGGGGGGAAAGATCAGGCCTGATGAGCAGCCAGAACACTGCCTGCAGCGAGAGATCATGGAGGAGTTGAACCTCCAGGTTCGCATAACCGGGCACTTCCAGACCGTATCCTATTGCTACGAAGACTTCTCTGTAGAGCTTCTGGTGTACTGGTGTTCCATCGAAGCTGGCACTCTTCATTTGAACGAACACGAAGAGATAAAGTGGGTTACGGTTGCGGAAATGCAAGATTATGATTTTGTCGCAGCTGATTTGCAGGTCATCGAATCCCTGAGCAGATATTTTGGTTTACCAGTTGACCAAGCCCCAGGCTTTCGAGATTGACACAGCTGCAACGGCAAGCTGATCCCTGATTTTATCAGGGCCAGCCAGTGTCCATGTGGCCGGAGGATTGTTGACAGACATCTCTGCATATTCCGCCCTGGAAATAAAGGCTGCAGCAATTGCTAGAACAGATTTAACAGGAGGATACCCTGCGATGGTGAGCTCCACATCAGCTCTTCTGGAACTGAAGAAACAACTGGTGCAGAGAGAAGCCGAGGCTTTGTCGCCTTTCGCTACTCCAAGCACCGCAGCAATATACCGTCGGCGGGAGGAGAGGGTGGAGGCCGGGCACAGATTGAGCTTTTCTCTGGATGCCGACAGAATTCTTCATTCTCTGGCCTATACCCGGTATATTGACAAGACCCAGGTTTTCTATCTGATTGACAATGATCATATTACCCATCGCGTGCTGCATGTTCAGTTTCTCTCAAAGATTGCCAGAGACATCGGCCGATTCTTGCGGCTGAACGAAGACCTTATTGAAGCTATGGCCCTCGGCCACGATATCGGCCATGCACCTTTCGGCCATGATGGTGAACGCTATCTTTCAATGATCTGTCAGCGTCAACAAATTGGCTATTTCCAGCACAATGTCCAGAGTGTACGTTTTCTGGATCGCATAGAGCGGAAGGGTCGCGGCTGGAACCTGTCGCTGCAAGTGCTGGACGGCATTCTCTGTCACGACGGAGAAATTCATGAAGAAAGGTTGAGACCTCAGCCAGGAAAGACGTTTGCTGACCTTGATCGTGAAATGGAGGCAAAAATACATGACCCTGCCACCCCGTTGATGCCAATGACTCTGGAAGGATGTGTGGTTCGTCTGGCGGACACTATTAGCTATATCGGCCGGGATATCGAGGATGCCATCCGCTTGAACCTCATTCGCAGAGAGCAGATTCCAGCCAGGTGTGCTGCCAGACTGGGGACAACCAATGGGGCGATTGTCTATAATCTGGTTACGGATGTAATCCAAAACAGCTTTGAACAGGACTCCGTGGGCTTCAGCCCAGAGGTGTCTGAGGCACTTCAGGAGCTGAAGAAATTCAATTATCGCTATATTTATCAGAATCCTCACATTAAGAGCCAGGAAGCCAAAATAGGCAGGTTGTTCGAGATGCTCTTCGAGATCTATCTGGATGATTTCCAGCACCAGCGACACGAATCTGCTCTTTTCACCGGCTTCCTAGACGGCATGTCTGCAGAGTATCTGGAGAGTCACTCGGCTGCTGAGGTGGTGCGGGACTTCATTGCCGGCATGACCGACGCCTATTTCCTCAAGCAATGCCATCTCCGACTGTTCCCCCAGAAGATGCCGGAGAGATTTGCAGAGCTGCGGGTATGATTTCAGCCGCAGCTATGGTTGTCTTCCAGTGCTGCTTCGGTTATCTTTTCTCCAAGAGTTGGAAGGGGGTGATTGCCTCAATAGACAAGAGAATCAGATCCTGCCCTCTTTTTGCCGAGGGAAGGTGCCCGAACCAATTGGCCATGGAGAGAATGTACCTGATCCCTCAACTCCTGCGTAGAAGGCAATTCTTGGAGTATCTGAATATGCACTGTCCCTGTGAGCATGATGCCATGCCTGACAGACGCAGGACGATAGTTGGCTTGTCAGAGTAGCTCAAACCAGACCAGCAATGAAGGGGGGTGCACAGCACCGCCCTTTTTGTTATTGCCGCCTGCTGCCATATAATTTGGCACCATATTTGCATCTTAATCCAGGCGAGGCGAACAGAATGTTCCCTTTTTGACCACTCCTTTCTCTCTTTGTGTGCCCCCATCAGCTCGCGCCCCCCAGCTGATGGGGGCTATTTTTTCGGCACTGCAATTTTTCCCTGTGAAAAGTCTGGTGTCTTTTAGTGCACATGTGGCATATTCCTTGCGTATAAATTCGTGAAACAGCCCACTGGAGCCAGCATTGCTCAGCAATGCTGGTGCGGCTGAAAGCGTGGCAAATTCAAGCATAAACGGAGGATAGCCTTGCAAGGATTTCATTGTGAATACTGCAAGAAATTATTGGCGGGATACAAAGTAATAACTGTTGTCAGAGAGAACAGACTCCATCTCTTTTGCTGCAAAAAGTGCAAGGATAAATGGTTCTGCATTGTCGACCCTGAGAACTGCCTGCGCTTTTCCAAAGCAACTGGTACCATGCGACCTCTATCCAGCGGCAGATAAACTGAGATCAATCTTCTGGAGCAGCAAAGATATCTCTGTCGATGACAAACAGACTTGCCTAAACATCCCACACTCTGATAGTTTTCTCATGTTCGCTCTCATCTGTGAGAAGAGTGAATGCCTGGAAAGTTTTGTTAATCCAACCAGGCCTCGTTTTCTAAAGCAAAATTGTGGTGCTACGTTGAGCAGATAGCTGCCGTGGTGGTTGCAGAGAGGCAGAAAATTCCCCTCAGATGCCTAGAGATGTGGGCAGGTTATTCCACCAGGAGCCAGGCACACAGCAGCATGGCCTTGGAGGACAGTAAAAAATGAGCGTGATCGGTGTATTGGGTGTGGTGCTCTTGGCAGTGTTTCTGCTGGCGGGTCTGGTCGCGGTAGTGTTTGGCCTGCCTGGAACCTGGATTATTCTTGCAAGTTCGGTGGCTTATGGCTTTTTTACTGATTTCAGTGCTATAACAGTTCGTATTCTCCTGGTGCTTTTCTTGCTCGCCGCCTCAGCAGAAGGTATAGACTTTTTGGCAGGAGTGTGGGGGGCGCACCGCTATGGGGGTTCCAGGAAGGCAATGGTTGGCGCCCTACTGGGTGGGCTAATAGGGGCGGTGGCTCTTTCACCTTTGATGTTTGGTCTCGGCAGTGTAGTAGGGGCCCTCATTGGCGCTTTTGGCGGTGCCTTTGCTGTAAGTTTTCTCGAGCACAAGAAAATGTCTGCGGCTGCCAGGGTGGGCTGGGGGGCATTTCTGGGCAGGGTGTTCGCCACGGTGTTTAAAGGGTTTGCTGCCATAGCCATGATCGTCCTGGACATATGGGCATTGTTTGCCGTCCACAACTGAGCAATCGCCTCATTCTGCCAGCTCCCTTTCCAATTTGGCAATATTTTCCCTGGCAAAGTCAATGGTCGGGTCCAGTTCGATGGCCATGCGGTAAAGTTGCAGGGCCTCTTTCTTGTGGCCTATCTCCCGCAGGTTCGAGCCGATGTTGGCGTAGTCGATGGCAGAGCCAGGATCGATCTCGAGGGCCTTCTCGAATTGCTCTATTGAGCGTTCGTGCTCCTTGAGCTTGAAGTAACAGAAGCCGAGCTGGTTGTAGATTTCCTTGAGGCCAGGATCCAGGTCTCTTGCTTTCTCGAGTGCCTCGATAGCCCCGGCATAGTCCTTCATCTCTTTGAGACAGACGCCGATGTGGGTGTGAATGCTGGCCAGATCTGTGGGATGCGGTTCGAGGTCGAGTGCTTTGTGAAGCTGGGCCAGAGCCTCTTCAGGCAGTCCGTGATACTCCAGAGTTACCCCAAGAAAGAAGCGGAGATCATAACGATCCGGGAACATCTGAATGAGACGGTTCAGTGTGAGCTGAGCCGTGGGGCCGTCCAGATGTTGACAGCTCAACTTTGCCGCATGAAAAACCACATCGGTATCCCTGGCTCGATCCAGAAAGTGGGCGCCAGGAATGATTGTGTACACAGCAGGGATCCCCAGTTCTGGGTGGGTGACGTCGACGATGAACACCTCGAGTCCTATAGCTGCCAGGGAGTCTACGCACCTGGTGATTTCTATGCGGAAGTTGGCGTTGCTGAGGTCCGGCAGGGCATCGATGCCCACTACAGGACCGCCAGTTGTCAGGTAGGCAGCCTCTTGTAAATCTTCGTACTTGGGAAGAGTAGGGCGGTAGCTGGTTCGATTTTGAAAGTCGCCTGCGAGTTGAGCTATTTCAGTGAGGGCTCGAATGAGCGATTTCTCCGGGCTGGTGGTGGTGCCAGCTGTGAAGACTATTTCGCTGCTGTGCGGGAAGGTTGACGGATCCCAGGCAAGGGCTCCCACTGTGGGAATTCCTGTGTCCAGGGAAAAGTCTTTCAGATGGATCTGGATGCCTTTGCTGGTAAACTTCTGCAATAATTGGCGGGCCGCAGGGTCCTGAATGCTAGCCTGGTCAATGGTAGGAGTGGTGAAGCGCTCGTGACTGATGATTGATGAGACGTGCCGTTCCACCACCTCGCAAATGCTCTGCAAGATGGCTTCTTCACGTACATTTCCGGCGGCAGGCCCGTTGTACTCGTTGATAGTGTAGAACCAGTCGATGGGAATGAGGAGCTCTCTGTTTGTGGTAAGATTGTAGGCTGGTGTCCAGCGGAAAGGTATTTTAGCAAGAATACGGGCCGCTGTTCTGGGGTCGGTGTTCTCGTCATGCAATGAGAAGTAAAGCAGTTCTGCTGCTATGGTATCTTTGCCGGTTTCATCTGCAGTGGCAGTCAGGAAATTGCTCTGTTTCATAAAAGAAAAGAAACTGAACCGTTCCACCAGCTCCATGAGAGCACTCGCCTCGGCTTGAATGGCGGTGCTCCCTTTGCCCATTTGCTTTTTCGTGCCTATAAGGCGCAAGGCGTCGCTGCCGCACAGGCTTATGTAGACCGGAATGTCGAGTCTGCCTGTGTCAATGCGCAGGGTTTTCTGCAATATGTCCAGATCGAGCTCGGCGAGCTTTTGCCGCACACTGTCGACGGTTTCTTCGGGCGTCCGGGCCTTGTCCTGATCATAAGTGTAAGTCTTGAAAACATCGTGCAGTCTGCCGCGGCTATCCATTCTTTTCCTTTCCTTGTATTCCTAGTACAATTATAGGGATAAATCTATAGTCCAAACCACAAGCGATGTCAAGACGGCATAAAGAAACAGCCAATTGCCTGCCGCATTCTTCTGTTTTTTGCCGTTGTCTCCCGCACGCACCAATGACTGATAACTGACACCCGATTGCCAACACCCAATAACTGACAACCGATAACTCTTCCCTGAGAGCATCGTCCTGCCACGCCCCTACCAGAGTCGTTGCCTCTACTGGTCACGGACATTGCTGTCTCGTCTGGCACAGCCTTAGCCGAATGCCAAAACGGGCCTCGTTGCCCTTACCAAAAGCCGTGTATCTCTGTTCAGGCGTGAAAGTAGCGGATGGGTCTGATGTTCAGGGAAAGGTTTTCTTGGTCCATACTTAGATAATTGTAGCGAACAAGTTCGTCTATATTTTCCTGAAAATCATCTTCACAAAGATTGAGGAAACGAGGAACATAACTTCTGTACTGGGCCAGTTTCCCTTTGGAGTCTAAGTAATAGAGGGTGAAAAGCACGAATTTCTGGTGTAAACTGAGGCGCTGGTCGGTGAGAATACGGTTTTTGAGATCTCTCGGCAGCCGTAAGCTTGGTTTAAAATTTACCGGTTTATCTCCATCCACAGTGCCCACCTTATTGAATCAATACCATTAACAGCAGCATTACAATAATAAGCGAAAACGGCAAAAATATCAAATTCAATTTCTCTTGCGATAAGGACTCTGGAAAATAGGAATTCTGGCTCAAAATACGTCCTGATATCTTGAAGGCTTGCTACAGATGAGTTTTTGATGTGTCCTGCAGTAAAATTCCAGAAATGAATCAACAGCTGCACGTAGACAACACGCCAGCACTTGCTCCGTGACCAGTGGGCTCGGAAAGCGACAAACTATCAGGTGGATTTCCTGAGAATACGCAGAAGGCCTGCGCCGTTCTTTCCTTTGAAGTGGACAGGCAGACCTTTTATTTTGGCCAGGGAGTGGCGATTCTGGGGCATTTCTCTGGCGAGCCGCAGCAAAACTTCATTGCCCATGATCCTGAATGGCGCCTTGTTTCTTTTGCGGGCGAGCCTCTGCCGATAACGATAGAGCTTTTTCAGGGTTTCAAGCGAAGCAGGCGGCAGACTGTGGCATCCTTTTATATGCAGATATCCATTGGGGTCCCACGTTTTCAGTGGTTTGGGCTGAAAATTTTCCAGTCGTCGAAAGCGTGCCGCCGCTGTTTGCCACAGACCTTTTTCCTCGAGCTGCTGATAGAGTCGATCTCGCAGTGGTATGAGAAAATGGGTATCCAGCTGGGCGTAGGCCAGTTGTTCCTCTGATAGTGGCCGCTTTTGCCAGTCACAGCGCTGCAGCTTCTTGTCATGGTTGACGTTGAATTCTTCCAGCAAGATTCTGCTGAGCCCAAGCCGCTTCCTACCCAGCAGCCTGCAGGCGATGGCAGTATCAAAAATGTTGCGAACTCTGAAGCGAAAGTCACGCCAGAGGCCGGCAAGGTCATTTTCAGCAGCATGGATGATCTTTTCCACCTTGTTGTCAGCGAGCAGGATACCCAGGCCTGATAGTTCCCGGACGGCCAGAGGATCCAGGATGTAATCACCGGTGTGCGTAGTCAGTTGGATCAGACAAATTCTAGGTGTGTAAGCATAAAAACTGTTGGTTTCCGTGTCGAGTGCCAGCTTCTCGAGACCTTTGTGCCTCTCTAAAAAGTGCTGCAGCAAATCCTGGCTATCTATGAGTACAGGCCTGTCCATGCTTCTATATGTACCATATCACAGGCTTCTCTGCACGCTATTTATGGTCGTTTGCCTGGCTTGTACGGCGCCAAATGGAGCATGCCAGCAGCAATCGAGCAGTGAGAGGGGTGCACTTTCATTTTGCCATCAACCGATAAGCGATAACCCTGGTTTATTGTTGTCATTAGGCTTTGTCAGACAATGAGGGCGTGTTATAAAAGGCCATGGGAGGCCTGCCATGGGGCGGAAGCGGCGGAGGAAGAATAGCAGGAAAAGTCGGTCCACTGGCTTGCTTGAGCCGCAGCCCTTCAATGCGCCCTTTGCTCAACTCGGTGCCCTGCTGCAGCAAGAAACAGGGAAACCGGAGCCGCATGCCTGCCGATCTCCTGGAGATGGTGGACGGACAACAGTAGAAAATTCCTGGCAGACTACAACAAATCCTGGCAACAGAGAAGACGAGGTGCTGTTTACCGACGCTATGACCGGGGTCAGGCGACTGGACTCGAGCAGGAGTCGAATGCGTGCTCCTGGACCTCTGGCCCTCCCCACACGGAGGCCCCTTATTGAAGAGGAGCTCGAGGCGTATGCCCAGCTTGTTGACCTGGTAAGCGGCGCAGGTCCTTTTGACATTCGCTACACTGATGAGTACGTGGAAGGTGCTGTTGTGGGGGCAGACCCGAGGCTGCTCAAAAAGCTTCGCCGGGGAGACTTTTCCACCCAGGCCTATCTTGACCTTCATGGGATGAATACGGAGCAGGCGCGGCTCTCCCTGGAGCGCTTCATCGTCAATAGTGTTGCCAGGGGACTCAGGTGTGTGCTGGTTATTCATGGGCGGGGCCTGAATTCCAAGGACCAGATCCCCATTCTCAAACAGCGCATGTCATCCTGGCTGGCACGTGGTCGTCTCAGGCGGATGGTGCTCGCTTTTGTAACTGCACGCCCCTGCGATGGTGGCGCCGGTGCACTTTACCTGTTGTTACGCCGGCGAGCCGGCAAGGTGAGGTAGGGGTCTGCAGCGGTCAGAGCAGAGCTTGCTAGCCGGTTTTGTTGAACTGCCGGATTACAAAACGCCCAACAGAGGCTGCGTCCAACTTCTTGAGGTGTGGCTCCAGGTTTGTCAAGGGAATCTCAGCTCGGGCCATGGCT
>JAFDGZ010000096.1 GCA_019309045.1 Deltaproteobacteria bacterium
GGCCGCCCAGCAAAATCGCCGAAATGCTTTCCCAGTACGTGGACAGAGAGATTTCAGAGCAGCCTTTGTAGAAGCACGGCTACGGAAGCGGTTACGATGCCCGTTTCGTCTGTGAGTTACGTCAATCGGCTAGCTAGTCATTCTTCGTTACCCTGAGCCGTTACCGATACAGGCTTCGTTGGCGTAGCCGCTTGACGGCTTCACCAGGCAGTAAGCACTAAACACAGGCTGTACGCTGCACCTTGATTGATCCCAATAAGCGATAACCGATAACGCGAAACCCAATAAACCCAAGTAAGCCAATAAGCTTGCAACCCGCACCTGGCAACTCGCAACTCGAAAAGCCGCCCTATCCATCCTTCCTTTCGTCTATTGAAATATCCACTCCCAGCTCCCTGGCCTCACTGCTGAACTTTTCCAGCAGCGCGGTGAGATCCGCCTGCTGATCCTCCCGGTAGAACAGCTGCATACTCATCACTTTCCTGCGGCCCTTGCGAACAGGGCGCCTTTCTATCCCGAGTCTATCAGCGAAGGGTTGCAGATCACGGAGCACTTCCCAGACTGTTTTAAATCTTTCAGAAGGATCTCGCCTGGTGGCCCGGGTGATGAAGTAGTGCAGTTCCCTGGGCAGGTCCGGTATCAATTCTCGGGGATCAGGGACGTCTTCTGTTACGTGGAGGTCCATGAGGGTGGGGATGTCGTCCTCCGGATATGGCCTCTGGCCCGTGACCATTTCGTACACCATGATGCCCAGTGAATAGATATCAGTACGTTCGTCTACGGGCTCGCCTTGAATCTGTTCGGGAGACATGTAGTAAACAGTACCTGGCAAGGTGCAGTCTACCGTCCCCGGGGGGCAGGACAAACCGAAGTCGACGATTCTGGTGACTCCATCCGCCTGCAGGAAGATATTGGCAGGCTTTATATCTTGATGAACAATTCCCTGCTCATGGGCATAGGCAAGTCCTGTGCACACCTGGAGAACAATATCCACTATTCTCGACAGAGCCAGCTTCGGCATTCTTTCGAGTACATAAGCCAGGGACATGCCTTCGAGATACTCCATAATGATGAAAATAGTCCTGAATAGATGTTCGATGTCATATATTTTGACAATGTTTTCATGGTTCAGGGTGGCAATGATCCTGGCTTCGTTCTGAAATCTTTCAGCAAATTCCTGATTCATGGCCATGTCGTGCTTGAGCATTTTCACAGCTACGGGCATGTGCAGCTGGGTGTGCATGCCCCGATAGACAATGCTCCAGCCGCCGCGGCCAATGATCTCCTGGAGCAAGTATTTACCTATCATCCTGTTCGCCGTCACTTTTTCCGTGGTAAATCTGAAAGTGACAAGTTCTGTGAGGAAGTCGAGAAGATCTGGATTTTCCTCGCAGAGGGCATCGAATTGCTCCCTGGTCAATGTCCAGAGGATCATGTCAGTTTCCGCATCCACGCTGGCTGTCCTCGGTTCTCCGGTGAGCAGGGCGATCTCGCCCACTATGTCCCCGGCCTTCAGACGGGCAATGTCATGCGATGAGCCGTTTTTCTGAACTCTGACAACACAGGAGCCTTCCTGGATGATGTAAAATCTGTCGCCCTCTTCGCCCTGCTTGATAAAGCGGCTTCCCGCCCGGATTCGCACGGGAGTCATAGAATTGAGAAAATTACACCTGGCCTCATGCGGGATGAGATCCAGGACGCTGGTACGGAGGAGAAAATCCAGGTCGGAGGTGTGCAGCTTCTGTTTGAGGACGTCGCGGTGGCGCAGAGCGTCTCTTTCAGGTGAAGTTCGCTGCAGCAGACGCACGCCTACCAGGTAGTGGTCCGGCTTTTGTGGCTTTTCCTTGGACCAGGCCACTTTGCCAATGAAGCCTTGCCAGCCGGCCTGGTCTGGAAGTCTGAATTGCATCTCGAAAAGGGTGCCCGGGCGTAGATTGTAGGAGGATTCCAGGCAAAGACCCTCGCTGCTCGCATTGACAAGATAGACAAGAATTGTCCGGCCATGCCTGGTTGTTGGCGCTGCGCTGTCTCGAGGCTCGATAGTTTCGATTATGCTGATTTCAGGCTTTGGCAGGGTCTTTCTGACATGGCGTCTGCGGTCCTTGAACTCTGCCATAATTTGCTCCTCAGACAAACAGGAGAGACCTCAATGGCTGCCTGTGTGTTGAGTATACCATCGATAAGTTCTCGCAATGCCTTCTTCTAGAGGTATTGTGGCCCGCCATCCTAAAGCTGTCATTCTGGAGACATCCAACCGTTTGACCGGGGTACCCTCAGGTTTGCTGGTGTCAAAGAAAAGACTTCCTCGAAAGCCCACGATACGTGCTATCAATTCGGCCAATTCCCGTATGCTGACATCACTGCCGGTGCCTATATTGATGATTTCGGAGTCGTTATATTCATTCATCAAAAACACACAACCGTCCGCAAGATCATCCACATACAAGAACTCTCTTCTCTGCATACCAGAGCCCCAGATGACCACTTCGTGTTTGCCACTGACCTTGGCTTCGTGAAATTTTCTTATCAAGGCAGGAAGCACATGAGAGGTCTGCAGATCGAAGTTGTCATTCGGGCCGTAAAGATTGGTGGGCATGGCCACGATGTAGTTGGTGCCGTACTGGCGATTATAAGATTGACACATTTTAATGCCGGCAATTTTTGCCACTGCATAAGGCTCATTGGTCGGCTCGAGATGTCCGGAAAGCAAGTGTTCCTCTTTCATTGGCTGGGGGCAGTGCTTGGGGTAGAGGCAGGAACTTCCCAGAAACAAAAGTTTTCTTACTCCATAGCGGTAGCAGGCGTGGATGACATTAGTCTGGATGAGCAGGTTCTGGTAGATGAATTCAGCGGGATAGGTGGCATTTGCCAGAATGCCGCCAACCTTTGCTGCTGCGAGAAAGACGTAATGCGGACGTTCGGCAGCAAGAAAAGCCTCCACGTCTTCCTTGTTCAACAAATCAAGCTCCTGGCGGGTGCGGTAGACAAGGTTCTCATACCCAAGTTCCTGGAGCTTTCTCATTATAGCCGAGCCCACCAGGCCGCGGTGCCCCGCCACATAAATCTTGGCATCAATTTCCATTTTTCATCACAGTTGTTTTCGCGGCAAGATGCCGCTCCCACAGTTCGGGCCACGGCTACGAGGCCCGTTTCGTTTTTCGGTAACGTCGAACATCGCGTTCTAACAAGTTACCGTGAGCCTTGCGCCTTGTGCCCTGAGCCATTCTTCGATAACTGATAGCTCTACCCCCATTTCTTAATCATTCTGTTGAAAGGTGCGGTAGCCAGCATCTTCCACCAGCCTGTCTCTTTCTGCCTCCAGGAGATCTTCTTCTACCATGATCTTTATGAGTTCATCGAAAGAAACTGTTGCTTTCCACCCCAGTTTCTTGTGAGCTTTTGAGGGATCTCCCAGGAGAAAGTCAACTTCTGCTGGTCTGAAATAGCGGGGGTCCACCTCCACCAGCACTTTGCCTGTGTGGGAATCCCTGCCTATCTCATCGATGCCGCTTCCCTCCCAGTGGATGTTCATATCTACCAGTTTGAAGGCCTTCTCCACACACTCTCTGACGGAATGAGATTCACCTGTGGCGATCACGTAATCATCCGGTTGTGGCTGCTGCAGCATGAGCCACATGGCCTCCACGTAGTCTGCCGCGTAGCCCCAGTCCCTTCTGGCGTCCAAATTCCCCAGATACAGCTTTTCTTGCAAGCCGAACTTGATTCTGGCCACGCCTCGGGTGATCTTCCTGGTGACGAAGGTCTCGCCTCTGATGGGTGATTCATGGTTGAAGAGGATGCCGTTGCAGGCGAACATCTGGTAAGATTCACGGTAGTTTATGGTAATCCAGTAGGCATAGACCTTGGCGGCCCCATAAGGGCTGCGCGGGTAGAATGGCGTGGACTCGTTCTGAGGTACCTGCCTTGTCTTGCCGTACATTTCACTGGTAGAAGCCTGGTAAAATTTGGTTTTCTGTTCCATTCCTAGAATGCGGATGGCCTCGAGCAAACGCAGGGTGCCGAGGGCGTCGGCATTGGCCGTGTACTCGGGCGTTTCGAAGGACACCTTCACATGACTCTGTGCGCCAAGGTTGTAGATTTCATCTGGCTCCACTTCCTGGATGATGCGAATCAGATTGGTGGCGTCCGTCAGGTCTCCATAGTGCATAAAGAACCGCACGTCTTTTTCGTGGGGGTCTTGATACAAATGGTCGACTCTGGCGGTGTTGAAGGATGAAGATCTTCGCTTTATCCCGTGGACTAGATATCCTTTTTTCAACAAGAACTCGGCAAGATAGGCCCCATCCTGCCCTGTTATCCCGGTAATCAGTGCCTTTTTCATAAGTAGCGCGCTCCCCGCTTGTTTCGTTGTCAGTTCGCCTCTTGCCATATTTCTTGGAGAAGAACGAATCACATTTCCAGACCGACAATGGCGATGTTGTCGCTGCCTCCTCTGTTCAGGGCAGCGTTGACGAGTGCTGCGAGCTTTTTCTCGAGGCTGTCTTTTGTCTTTAAAAGAGAGACGATAATGCTTTCTGGGACCTCGTCGTGAAGACCATCCGTGGACAACAGCAAGAGATCTCCGTCCTTAATGCGGAATTGTCCTGTGTCTACTTCAAAATCACCGCAGCCGACACATTCAAAAAGGAACATCCTGCCCGGATGGACTCTAGCTTCTTCCTTGGTCAATTGTCCTTCAGCCAGGAGAAACCCTGCCATGGTGTTGTCTTCGGTTATTTGTGAGAGCAGCTCTTGTCGAAAAAGATAGAGTCTGCTGTCTCCCACATGAGCCCAGTACACTGTGTCTTGCCGTACGTAGGCAGCCGTCATGGTGGTGCCCATTCCCTTCAGCTGGGGTTCATTTTCTGCAGTCTGACGAATTTCCTCATCCGCCAGCCGCATCAACTCTACCAGATGACGGCCGATATCTTCCAGGGCAGGATCAAAATTGTGAAGGCTTTCTTTGGCAATGGCCGAGGCGCGGTCTCCGCCCTCCTGTCCCCCGAGACCATCGGCAACAGCAAGGAGAACAGAGCCGTCAGGAAATTCTTGCACAAAGAAGCGATCTTGATTTTTTGTCCGCACCAACCCCTTGTGAGTAATGCCAAAAGTATTCATCCAACACCCATCAGTACTTTTTTGCAAATTATCTCATGGATTGCTACTGTTCCTCAAGTCCAAGGTGGTAAAATCATTGCCTGGATGAAATATTAGACACAGCGGTGTATATTATGCCAGAATTTTTTCAGTGGAACATGATGATTTCTGTTGAGCGGATGGCGTTCGGCTAACAAATTGTTAGTGAACTCAGGATTTCTGACAGCCTCCGGAATTCTCTTTTAGACAGAGATTGCTGCGCCCTGGCAGTAAAGAAAAGCGAGTTCAAAGAGTATTATGAGTTTGTCTTTTGAGTTGCGACCGGAGTGCGCCAATAAATGGGGGCTCGCAAAAGAACATGTGGAACTATGAGCAAGGAATATGTTACAAAAACAGATTCAGACTTTTTTGCTGGATAGAGAATATCGCCATATCATACTGGCAGAGGCTGAGAAAGCTCATTATGGCTTGTTTCCTGCATCACCCTTCGCCAGTGGTAGCCTATCCCTAGCAGGTCGATTTAGCAGGGGTTACTATGAGAAAAAGCATCTCTCGATCAGGCAAGTCTCAGGTTCCCAGACGGCTGAAAAGGTTGATTGAAGCGCACCAGTGCGTGGCAGACATGGAATCTCTCGAAACTCTGCTGCCGATGCTTCTTGATCTTGCCAGGAATGTGACCAACGCAGAGGCAGCTTCTTACATGCGCTATGACCCCAAACAGGATATCTTGGAGTTCGCCTGTGCCAGGGATGAAGTTTTGGGGGAAGAGGCAGCCGAGATTCTGAAAAAATCTGTGCGGCTCAAAATGGGAGAGGGAATCGCCGGGTGGGTTGCCCAACAAAGGAGATCTGTCATTGTCAAAGATGCCAGAAATGATCCCAGGTTCTCGGTACAGGCAGACAAGTGTACAGGATTTGTAACGCGTAATCTTCTCAGTGTTCCCCTGGTCTACGGCAAAGAGCTGCTGGGAGTCATAAATGTCATCAATTCGAAGGAGAAGCCGACCTTCGAGCAAGAAGACGAGGAAGTGCTGGAGTGTTTTGCCAATCTGGCAAGTACTGCGATTGTCAGATCCAGGATTTTCGAAGCACGTCTGAGACAGCAAAAGCTGGAGGTCCAGCTTGAAGCAGCATCGCAGATTCAGGCGTTATTCTGGCCCAAACTTCCCGAGTTCGGCATGGGAAGTCACGTCTGGGGCGTATCGGTTCCTGCCGCATTTGTCGGAGGCGATGTCTACGACATTATACCCAAAAACGACGGCAGCTGGCTTGTGTACGTGGCTGATGTCTCGGATAAAGGATTGGCTGCTGCCCTGGTGATGGTGGCGCTCTGGACCAAGCTCCGGGACGAAGGCCAGACGCACGAGGAGGTGGATGAGCTGCTGGAGGTGGTCAATAACGACATGTATGATCTGCTTGCCAAGGAAGGCTTTTTCGCCACCATCGTTGTTGGCAGGTACTGGCCGGAATCGGGAAAAATGGAGCTTGCCCGCGGCGGCCATTTGCCGCCAGTGTGGGTTGCGGGAGATGGACTTATAGAAGTGCCCCACATAGAGGGTATGACCCTGGGGGTGGTGCCTGATGCCAGGTACGAAAAGAAGGAGATCATGCTGTCGCCAGGGGAATCGATCCTTTTGGTTACAGACGGTGTGACCGAGGCAGAAAACGAAGAGGGCCAGCTGTTTGGCATGTCTGGTTTAACAGAGTATTTGACAAGGGTCAAAAAGCCCCCTTACGGAAAGATCCTGTTGGCCGAGATCAATGAATGGCGCGGCAATGCCCAGGCTGCAGATGACCTGACCATGTTGGAAATCTGGCGGGATCCGCCATAATGGTTGTCGGTTATCAGTTATAGGGGACGACTCGGTAGAAGCGGTTCTCTAACCGCGACCAGCCCTATTGCACGAATCCTTTCAGGGGCGCGATTCATGTTGTGCCCAGTGCTTACTGCCTGCTGTGGGAGCGACATTTTGCCGCGAAATGAAACGCAGAAAAACGCAATAACAAGAAAGGGGGAAATTAATTTGAAGAAAAAATTCCTCATGCTCAGTTTGGTTGTAAGCCTCGTGTTGTATTTTGCCGGCGTGGCTTCGGTATCTGCTGAGAATATCGAGTGGAGCAGCAAGAAACTCATAAATGTGAAAAGTTCTCCGCTCGACGTTTCGCCATCAAAGGACGGCCGCTGGATTTTCATTCTGTCGCCGGGGGAAGTCCTGGTCTACTCTGCTTCAAAGAGCAAAGTAATAAACAGCATTCCGGTTGACAAGGGTTTCGACAGACTGGCGTACTCTGCCAAAGACAATACCCTTATTCTCAGCAGCCGCACTGGAAAAGCCGTCAAGATTATCCAGCTGGCAGTAATCCACGACATTGACGTGTCCGGCCTGCCCTTTCTGGGTGAGAGGAATGCCCCCGTGACTATAGCGGTATTCGGCGACTATCAGTGACCGTACTGTGCGCGGCTCGAGCCGCTGCTCCAGCAGGTGCTGGAGACCTATCCCAGGGAAGTGAAGCTGGTATTCAAAAACTTTCCACTCCGCATGCACAGATATGCCATGCAGGCAGCAGCAGCTGCCATGGCAGCCAATGTCCAGGGGAAATTTGCCCAGTTCCACGAGAAGCTGTTCGAAAACTATCGCAGCTTGAATGAGGCGAAAATCGAAGAAATCGCCACTGCACTTGGCCTTGACATGACAGAATTCAACAGGGACAGGAAAGATCCTGCCATTCAGAATCTCATCGCCCGGGATATACAGGACGGAATAAAGGCAGGTATCCGTGGAACTCCCACCGTATTTATTAATGGCAAGCAGTTGAAGGGCAGAAATTTTGCCGCTTTTAAAACTATGATTGATGCTGAACTGAAGAAACACATGTGAAGTCAGCAGATAAGTAGCAGAACACAGCAGCCGTTATTTTGCATCCATAGCAAGCCGCAGGCCCCACTGGCAGAAGTGGCCCTGCGGTGGTTGTGCATCCCTGCGTGCGGAACGTACACTCCAACTGCCGAAGCCATAGCCGCCGCCGCGAAGCACACGCCGTTCTCCCTGGGCCGGTCCTCGAGGGTCGAGCTGTTGCCCCGGCTTGTAAGGGCCGTACCAATCCGCACACCACTCGGCCACGTTGCCGTGCATGTCGAAGAGCCCCCACCTGTTCGGCTTTTTCTGGGCCACCGGGTGGGTACGATTGCGAGCAATATTGCCATACCAGGCGTAGGCCTCGAGCATGCCTCCCTCATCACCAAAGTAGAACCGCAAGGGATCCTTCCTGGCTCCTGGCCCCATGTCATCACCGAAACAGAACCTGGTGGAACTGCCAGCCCTGCAGGCGTACTCCCATTCTGCTTCTGTGGGCAGGCGATAGCGATGGGTGTGCTCCCGTTCGTTCAGTCGGCGGATAAATTCCTGGCAATCCTCCCAGGAGACATTTTCCACCGGCAAATCGGGTCCTCGGAATCGAGAAGGATTGGCTCCCATGATTTCCTGCCATTGCCGTTGAGTCACTTCGGTTGCCCCCAGATAAAAAGAATGAGAGAGCTTTACCAGGTGTTGCGGCCCCTCATCCTGGTTTCTGCCGGGTTCACTTTCGGGACTCCCCATAATGAAGCTGCCAGCAGGAATGCGGACGAATTTCATGCCGATGCTGTTGGTGTAGGTGGGCCCTGTCGGAGGTGGCAACATGTAAGAAGTGGCTGCTTGGCCGCGGCTCTCAAACAATGCTGCCGAGGTCACGGCCCGGACAAACACCAGATCGCAATCGAATTTCCAGTCAATGCTGCCGTGATAAAAGCTGACGAGATAAGAGAATCCCTGGCCACGATAGTCGCTGCTCCAGCACCAGGCCTGGTGGGCGGCAAAGGCTGGATCCACATGGAGCTTCCCTGTGAGAGGTTTTTCCTCCAGGAGTGAAGCCAACTCTTCCACGGTTGGTAGCCGCCAGTGGCTGCAATTGGCATATCTCTCCTCGTTTAAAGTCTGAATGTATGCCAGAGCTCCCTGGTGGTCCATATATTTGGCAGACCCTGACTGCTGCCAGACGAGACCTGTGGCTTTGTCGATCACAACCCGGTCATCGCCAATGGTGACAGAGGAAAAAAGGTTGGCAAAGCTGCCGGTCGGATTGCGGCGACTGTCATAAAAATGATAGTGCTGCACCAGCCGGTCAACGTCTTCGTCTGTGAGCAGTTTCGGAGTACTGCGCAAGCTTACTGTAGCAGCAGCCAGAGCAGCGGCTGACCACAGGGCCAGGAGCCCAATGGAGAGGATGAAAAAGAGAGCAGCCCGGGCCAAGAAAATTCTAGTCTTGCCGGGGGATAATTTTTTCAATGATGGCAATATCATTTCACACCTCGCGCTAGCAGAGTTCCCAGGCGAAATGTTTTTTGCTGCAGGCAGGTTGTCATCTAAATTAGAATAGCATAGAGAAAATGATATTACAATGAATGGTGGCAACCCAAATCCACCGCCACGATTAAGGCGGATCGATTTTTGACCACATTGGTGTTAGCATACAGGCTCACTTATGGACGCGAGCTGTTTCGATAGCTCTATCCGGGCATGAAATG
>JAFDGZ010000097.1 GCA_019309045.1 Deltaproteobacteria bacterium
TTATGAGACTGATTCTGAGGTGGCAGGACGGGCCATTGCTGGCACGAATGCCAATGGTGCTGGTGTGAACGTGGAAGCCGGTTTTGTCAAATGGGATATCCAGAATGCTGGTGGTGAAGTGCCTGAAGGCCTGTAAACCATAAACCCGGGAGCAAGGAGGCGCGGAGCGCCCTTACTTGCTCCCTGAACTTTTCTCAAACATCCTGGCAGAGGCCTTTCCCCGGTCTCAGTTATACATGCTCGGCAACATCCAATGAGGGGGGCGGGGAAAGGTAGGCAGAGTTTCAAGCCACAAAAAGGGAGAAAGGAGCTGAGGAATGAAAAAGGGGATAGTTGCCGTATTTGTGACTCTGATGCTGATAGCCGGTGTCTGGTCCTTGGGGTTTGCAGCGCAGAATGTGGCAAACACCTCCCAGAAGGGAAGCCTGCTGATCTTTCCGAAGATCGTAACCGCAGGTGAAAGGGACACCGTTATCTTCATCAGCAACGACTATTACAGGCCCGTGTGGATCAAATGCTACTGGGTCGACTCCAAGCAGGACATCGAGGATTTCATGTTCAAGATGACTGCCAATCAGCCCGTCTGGTTCGATGCCAAAGACGGCCTGGGATCCGTTGATGTTCCGCCTTTCAATTTTGGCACTGGCTACGGAGAATTGAAGTGCTGGGCAGTTAATGATGCCGGCAGCGACCAGATCTCCTGGAACCATCTTTTTGGAACGGCGAAAATCATCGATTTCGAGTACGGTGTGGCTGTGGAGTACAATTCCTGGAATTTCATTGCCCGGGGTGTGACCAGGGGCCAGAAAGTTGGCACCGGTGGGGAACTCGTGCTTTCGGGCGCTGCCGGCGCCTATGACGCCTGTCCCAAGTACCTGCTGTTCAACTTCCCGGCTGTGGGTCAATCTAACACCATCGAGAAGCCAGACGGCTATCTGACCTTCCTGGATTATGATCTGACCGTGGTGCCCTGCAAGCAGGATCTGCGCCAGGATCGCGTTCCCACCTTCACCAAGCTCAGATTCAACATCTGGAACAACGACGAGGTGAAGTACACCGGCGCCTATGCCTGCATGAAGTGCTGGTACGAGTCATTCCTCAGTGATCTCAGCGCAGGCGCCTTCGAGGGTGTAGCCAATGGTTCGGAGAAGTTCCTTTACCAGAACCTTCACACCGAGACTGGCAGGATGAGGGTGCAGGGCATTCCCAGTACGGTATGTCCGGTGACAGGTGAACACACCGGCCTTGTGGGCCTGTCATTCCAAATCATGATACTCAGAGGTGACAACCTGACTAAATCTGTAGATTCTCAACCAGGCTATTTTGCAGCTGCTGGTACTACTGCCAACGGTGCTGGCGTGAATGTGGAAGCCGGCTTTGTCAAGTGGGATATCCAGAATGACAACGGCGAAGTACCTGAAGGTCTGTAAACTATGAGCCCGGGAGCAGGGAGGCCGTGCCATGGGGCCTTCCTGTTCTCCTAACCCCTTCTAAATATCGCGGCAGTCTTCTCGACGAGAGCGAACCATGGCGCTTGCTGGAAACTTGATGCGGAATTTTCGAGCCGGAAGAAGGGAAAAAAGGAGACTAGGATCATGAGAAACTTGCTGGTAATTGCAGTAGCGGCGGTGTTTATGCTCGTGGGAGCAGCAACACTGGCCGTCGCTGCACAAAATGTGGGGAATACCTCCCAGAAGGGAAGCCTCCTCATTTTTCCCAAGATTGACGTCCAGAGTGGTAAAGATACCATAGTATTCATCAGCAACGACTACTATAGAACTGTATGGCTGAAATGCTACTGGGTCGACAAGAAGCAGGATTCAGAAGATTTCATGTTCAAGTTGACCGCCAATCAGCCCATCTGGTTCAATGCCAAGACAGGGCATGGCACAGTCAATGTTCCACCGTTTAATTTTGGCGAACCGGTGGGTGAATTGAAGTGCTGGGCTGTGGATGCGGCAAGCAGCAACCAGATCTCCTGGAACCACCTCTGGGGAACGGCCAAAGTTGTAGATTTCCTTACTGGAACCGCTTACGAGTACAATTCGTGGAATTTCATTGCCCGGGGTGTGACCAGAGGCCAGCCAGTGGGCACTGGCGGGGAGCTTGTGCTCTCAGGCGCCAGCGGTGCCTATGACGCCTGTCCCAAGTACCTGCTCTTCAACTTCCCGGCTGTAAGCGACTATGATGATATCATTGGCGGCCTCAATATCATTCGGAAGCCAGACGGCAAGCTGATTTTCGTGGACTATGATCTGACTGTGGTTCCCTGCAAAGAGGATCTGCGCCAGGATCGCAAACCCACCTACACCAAGCTCAGATTCAACATCTGGAACAACGACGAGGTGAAGTACACCGGCGCCTATGCCTGCATGAAGTGCTGGTACGAGTCATTCCTCAGTAATCTCAACGCAGGCGCCTACCAGGGTGTAGCCAACGGTTCGGAGAAGTTCCTCTACAAGAACCTCCACACCGAGACTGGCCGCATGAGGGTGCAGGGCATCCCCAGCACGGTATGTCCGGAGACAGGTGAACACACCGGTCTTGTGGGGTTGGCAGTTCAGTACATGCAACTCATTTCCTATGCACAATCGGTGGTCGCCAGCGACGACGTTATAGTTGTACCGCTTATCAACGCCGTGGCTGGCACCAATGCCAATGGTGCTGGTGTGAATGTAGAAAGTGGTTTTGTCAAGTGGGATAACGAGGAGGAGGTTCCTGAGGACCTCAGGTAGGCCATTCCAGATTGACAAACATGAAAGGGGAGGACAGGAAATAGCACACATTACCTACCCCCTTTCTTCATATTTGCAGGCATTGCCAGTAGTGCTGCCACTGAACCATATGGGGCTGAATTGAAGCAAACTTCAAGAGGTGACAATATGAAATATCGTCTGCCAGTTTTTATTCTTCTGTTCATTTTTATAGGAACCATCACAGCGGTAATCTATGCCAGCGATGTGCAGGCCAAGCAGACCGATGAGGTGGCAAGACTCAGGGCAAGGGCAGATTTGTACTGGAAAGCGCAGGTAAAGAGAGACTGGGGCTCCGTATATGATCTCCTTTCTCCCGTAGAAAAGGCTGGTCTCAGCAAGAAACGGTTTGTTAAGTTCAAAGAAAAAGAACGTGCTATTCGCTATCTCTCTTATAGACTGGCAGACGTGGAAACCTCGGAGAGGTATGGCTGGACCCGGATCATTTACAAAGCGCAGCCAGCGGACCTTCCAGACTATCCCCCGAGGACTATCAAGATATGGCAGATATGGGAAAAGATAGAGGGCAACTGGTACCCGGTACCCCCTTCTCGTCGTGAAGACTTCCCTCAGCTGCCGCCCAAGATGAGGCAGCCCAAAGAAGAGCGCGCGCTCCTCAAACGGGTCGATGCATTCTGGAGGGCCAAAGAAGAGCAGGACTGGCAATCTGTCTATGAGTATCTCGATCCTGATTTCAAGTCCGCGGTCCCAGCCGCAGAGTTCTTGCAAAAAAAGGCCATGTTTTTATATCTCGATCATCACATTGAATGGGTAGAGGTGGTGGACAATCGCGGCAGAGCTAAAGTATTGTACACTTACCGTCTGAACGATCCAACGATCCGCAAGGCAAGACCCGTAGAAGAAAATATGGTGGAGAGCTGGATCAAGGTAAATGGTCACTGGTATCGACAAGTACCCGAGGAGGCAGCCGAATGATGCAGAGAAATCACATGCAAGATTCCTGGGACGGTTTGCGAAATTTTGTACTCATTGCAGTTGTACTACCGATACTGCTCGGTTCTTGCGCCACAATACGCAAGGGCACGCAAGCAGAGCCTGCGAGCAAAACTGTTTTGCAGTTCACCATAGCATCTAAAGGCCTGCCTGAGGGGGGCATGTGGAAGTGTACGCCTGCCTTTGCCGATATAAACAACGACGGCTATCTGGATATGGCTGCTGTTCGCCGTCTGGGCAAGGGGGCCCGGGTGTGGCTTGGAGATGGCGGCACCTCGTGGACTGATTCTTCTGCAGGTCTCACCTATGACATAACCTGCGGTGGAGGTGTGGCTTTTGGTGATATCAACAATGACAACTTTCTGGATCTTGTTGTTGCTGATCATTGTACCGGGGTCTACACTTTCCTGGGTGACGGCAAAGGTAACTGGACAAGAACCGATACCGTACTGAGGCCACCCGCGCCTGAGGGAATCACCCCGGATGAAGAAGGGTTCTATATAGGTACAGAGGATCTCGCCCTGGGTGATGTGAATGAAGACGGTTTTCTGGACCTGGTGCTGGCTGCCTCTGATATGGGAGGATTCTCTGTTTACCTGGGGGATGGCTCGGGAAAAAATTGGCAGGCGGTGCCGGCGGGTGACGGTCTTCCCAGCGGCAATGACCCGGAGCCCGGGGATGAAGAAAATGGCGGCTGGGCCAATCAGGTGATGTTGGCGGATGTAAATCGAGATGGACACCTGGACGTGGTGGCCAGCTATTACAGGGGACCGGGCGTCTGGCTGGGAGATGGCAAGGCTCACTGGGTAAACTCATCTGAAGGCCTGCCCCGGCCCATTATTGGTGGACTTTTTCGTGGTATTGCTGTGGGGGATGTTAATGAAGACGGTCTCCCTGACCTGGCAGTGGCAAATGATGTCAACGGCCCAGAGGTATACTTGCAGGCCCAGGATGGCTCATGGAAATCAACAGCAGATGTGCTGCCGTCCCTGGAGGCCGGTGCCGTAACTGTAGCCCTGGGCGACCTGGATGGGGACGGCCATCTGGATTTGCTTGTTGGCGGCCGCCCTTCTGAGGGCTATGGAGACGCCTATGGATTATACGTCCTTCTGGGCGACGGCAAAGGGGGATGGCAAGAATTGCACAATACGCACCTTCCCTCTACAGGCCTGTCAGTTACCTGGGGAATTACCATAGCTGATGTCAACAACGATGGGGTGCCGGATTTTTCTGCTGCCACTGGCGGAACTTCCTCCAGCAAAGTAAGGGAAGGCCCTGGCAGCAAAGTGAAGAGTACTTCCAAGTTGCCGCGGTTGCAGGTATGGCTCACTCATCTAAAAAAGTGACCGTCTCTCTACAGGCCTCTCATCTAGAAGGTGCAGCAATGGCAGGCAGGAACAGGAAAAATACCTGGATTATTATCGCGGCTGGCCTCGGCTTTATAATGGCATTTCTTGCCGGGTTCTCGAGCAAGCTGGCCTGGTTGGACTCGCTCTGCGGCGGCCTTTCATCTGGATGCAGGGAAACAGCAAATTTCACTGTATTCAGCATACCTCTCTGGCTGATCGGCGCAGGATTCTACCTGGCACTCAGCCTCGCCCTCTACAGGGCAAACAGACTTGTATTCTGGCTTGTTCTGGCTGCCTTTGGCGTGGAGCTGCGCCTTGTCTGGCTCATGTTTTCCATGAAAGCGCTTTGTGTTTACTGCCTGGCAAATTTTGTTGTTGTTGCTTTCCTGGCGGCAATCTGCTTTGAAAAAAAACGAATCTGGCAGATGTCCACGGTCAGTTTGCTGTCATTGGTTTTATCAATTTTCATTCTGCCATCGGCTGTCAATTCCACCCTGGCGACAACAAACACTGATCCGGGTGTTGCCGCTGAAGTGGCAGGAAAAGTGATCACCATCGAAGAGCTGGAGCGCCCGCTGTCTTCACGCATCTATAACCTGCAAAAAGAAATCTTCCAGCTAAAACGAAACCGCCTGGACCAGCTCATCGCAGAGATCCTTCTACAAAAGGAGGCCGAACAGCGGGGAACCTCGGTGCAGCAATATCTGCAGGAAACCGTTCTCAATAACCGGGTCCTTGTCAGCGACGATGAAGTCGAGCAGTTCTATTTGGAAAACCGTGCCAATCTGGCCGGCTGGCGCGGCTCAGAACAGGAACTCAAGAGGCGGATCAGAGCATCGCTTCAGCAGCAAAAAACCTACAAGAAGATTCTGGCATACGCTGCCACGCTGAGAAGCAAGTACAAAGTATCCGACTATCTTGAAGAACCACCCTTTCCCACTACCCTGGTGACCGTAGGAGGTGATCCGGTTGAGGGCCCTGCTGATGCTCCGGTGACTGTTATCGAGTTTTCAGATTATCTTTGCCATTCATGCAAGAAGCATCATGCGGTCGTCAAGAAGCTGCGGAAGATATACGAAGGACAGGTCAGATGGGTATTCAAGGACTTTCCTCTTGGCGGCCGTGAGAAAGCAATGATGGTTGCTGAAGCGGCTCGATGTGCAGCAGACCAGGGCAAATTTGCTCAGTATCGGGATTTACTGTTCGAGGTAGAGGGAGAACTTACTTCGACAACCCTGAACGACTTCGCCGAACAATTAGGACTTGACAAAGAAACGTTCACCCTCTGTCGACAAGAGCACAAGTTTAAGAAGCAGATCTTGAAGGACATAGAGGAAGGCAGGAAAGCAGGAATAGAAATGACGCCGAGTTTCATTATAAACGGCCGCTTGATTCCAGGCGGCCCGCCATTAGAACGTCTGCAAGAGATTATCAACAAGGAGTTATCATCAGCCTACTCACAAAAAAGATGAAATAATTTCCGGGCAACTTCCAGCAGCAAGAAAAGGTGAAAAAATGCATCGTTTCTTAAAGAAAGTAGCACATGCCCCGAAGACGAGGGACTTTCTGAGATTGCTGGGCCCTGCAGCTCTCCTCCTTGCTGAGAAATTTCATCTGGTGCGATTGCAGAAGACACCCCGGGGTGCAAGGGCTTACTCAATCGGCACCTTGGCGGCGATATGCCTGATGGCTTTCCTGCCGCTACCAAACAGTTTCGCTGCAACAGAAGTCTGCGGCAGCATTGCGGCGGACACCATCTGGACCTCAATGGATAGTCCCTACATTGTCACCTGTGACGTTTCGGTGGACAAAGATGTCACTCTGCGTATAAATCCAGGAGTGGAGGTACGATTCGACGGGCCATATGTATTAACTGTTTCAGGAACTCTGATCGCCAGAGGCACGAGCACAGAAAAAATCCTTTTTACCTCCAATAGAGCTGAAGAAAACTGGGGGTACATTTTGTTTTATGGCAGCAGCACGCCGGCGGCCTATATTGAAGGAAATTATGACAGCGGCTGTATCCTGGAATACTGTACCATTGAGTATGCAGGTGCTCCTGTGCCGGACAACAATGGCGCAGTAATAATCGACAAAGCTTCACCTCTGATCAACTTTTGTACCATCAAGAACAATGTTACTTCCGGCATCTATGCTGATCTCTTTAATAACACCCTTAAACTTACAAATAACACTATTGAAGAAAATAGTTCATTTACGGGGGGCGGTGGAATCTTTATTCGTAACGGTAGTGTAACGATAGCAAATAATATAATAGAAAAAAATAATGCATATCACGGAGGAGGTATCTATCTATATGAATCAAGTGCAACTATAACATCAAATAACATAACAAATAATACTTCTTCGTCACAAGGTGCTGGAATTGAAGCATTCAATAGTGATGCCAATATAATAAATAACATTATTAAGAATAATAATACTACTTATTTAAATAGCAAAGGAGGAGGTATATCAACGAATTCCGGAACGGTGACTATTTCAAAAAACTATATCTTAAATAATTCATCATATACTGGCGGTGGAATATTCGCTTGGGGAGGAGTCATTACCATTTCTCAAAATATAATCAGCACTAATACAGCAACTACCAATGGGGGGGGGCTCTATGGCGCAAACGCTGAGCTTGTCATATCTCATAATAGTATAATATATAACTCCTCTTATCTCCAAGGATCAGCTTTATATCTGGGCAGCAACGATGAGGCCTCTGTCTTCAATAACACCATAACCGGCAATTATCAAGACGACCTCCAGGCTAATTCGTCAATATTCACTGCTACATCATCTTTCAGTTTCAATAACAACAATATTTTTAACAATGAGACAGCATATGAACTCTGGAACAACCTTTCCAGTGGTTCAGCAGATCTTGACTGCACGGGGAACTGGTGGGGTACGGCCACAGGCTCCGAAATCAGCGATAAAATATACGATGGGAATGATGACTCTAGCAAAGGTCTGGTGGATTATACGCCCTGGCAAACGGTCATGCGCATTGACACCCCCATCTCTCCACCCAACCAGGTTGTTGCCATCAAACGAACCAATACCATTGAGGTTGAGTGGGCAGACAATGCAGAAAGTGATGTGGCCGGCTATATGGTGCATTGGGGTCCGGCAGAAGTATATCCTCTAACAAGTACCGTTGATGTGGGCAATGCCAACTCGTACATCATAAGCGGCTTGAGCCCGGGCAGCGGCTACCAGGTGAGTGTAACCGCATATGATCACGATTACGATCCCTCTCTGGAAGATAGCACTACCCCTGTACTCGAAAATCAGACAGGTGGAGCTGAGAGCGGCTATGCCCGGGCAAACTGGTCCGAGGAGACAAAGCTTCTGCTGATTCGCAAGAGAACCAGGGGCTTCAAAATGCATATCTACAAACCTCCCCTCACTGTTGGCGGGGATATAGGCTGGAAACCCGTGGCCAAAGACAACTGGATTGGGACGGATATAACCGCAGTTGCCCCGGTTCAATTTGATGCCGATCCTGAAGACGAACTCGTCATCGTTCGCAGACACTCCAGTGGTGTCTACAGCTTTGACATCCGAGACCTCCCCACATCTGAGGACGGCAATACAGGTCCCCCACTTGCTACTGATGAGAATATCGGCATGAATGTTGTCGGTATTGCTTGCGGAAACTACGACGACGACCCGCAATCTGAGATAGCTGTCGTGCGCAAACATGCCGACGGCACCTATGGCGTAGAAATCTATGATCTTCCTACTGAAGTAAGAGGCAACACTGGGCCGCCAATTGCCAGTGACAACAACATTGGGATCAATATTGCTGCTGTCACTGGAGCCAAGTATGGAGACTATTCTGATGATATGCTGCTGGTGATCAGGAAAAATGCCAATGGCAATCACAAGTTACATATTTTTGCCATACCAGAAACGGTGGATGACAATGTTGGACGCCCTGTAGCCAGCGACGAGTCTCTTGTAAAAGTGCCGGTTATCGCTGTGGCGGCTGGGAACTATGATCTCGATCGCAACGACGAGCTGGTTCTTGTCAAGCAGCGCAACAACGGTGTCTTCAAGCTGCAGATCTTCAACCTGCCAACCATTGTTGATGGCAACACAGGTCCCAACATTGCCAGCGACAACAACATCCCTGATGATGTGGTGGCAGTGGCTGTGGTCTCCGTGAACATTGTTCCCACAGTCACTATTACCAGTCCACCAGACGGCAGTACCTTTGCCGGCGGCAGTGACATACTCTTTGAAGGCTACGCCAATGATGCGGAAGATGGAGCGCTCTCAGGCGGCGCTCTGGTCTGGACGTCTGATATGGATGGCCAGATTGGCACAGGGACCTCATTCAGCAGAACTCTTGCAAGAGGGATACATAACATCACCCTTACGGCAACCGATAGCGAGGGGAAGAGTGCCACCGATTCTGTCAGTATAACGGTACTGAATGCGCCACCTGTGGCCACTGACGATGTCGCCGCCACTGACGAGGACACTGCCGTTACCATCGATGTCCTCGGCAATGATTCTGACATCGACGCTGACACCCTCACCATAGACTCCGTCACCCAGGG